>JBMYUM010000109.1:0-10888 GCA_049605375.1 Phycisphaerae bacterium
AACTTCTCTTCCTTCTTCTCCTCGGGCTTACCGCCTTCTTTAGGGGCGGGTTTCTTTTCCGGTTTGTCTCCACCTTCAGCGGCAAGCTGGTTGCCTGCACTTGATTTGGGCTTCTCTTCCGGCTTGGGTTTTTCTTCGGGCTTGGGTTTTTCCGCCTCTTTCTTCTTCTTTTCCTCAGCCTTCTTCTTTTGTTTCTCGTCCCACTCTTCCTGGGCCTTTTCGACTTTCTCGATCTCTGCCTTGGCCTTCTTCAGGCCACCCCGGAGCGTGGATTTTCCTTTTCCACCCTGTCCCCAGCTGAGCGGAGCATCGATAAAACCGGCATCCGCCAGCTTTCGTGCATCATCAGGACCAGCAGTTCGATAGACAGCCGACAATCCCGTCACACCCGTGCCGGATGGAACGTAGGCGACGGTGGTGATGCCCTGTTCGAGAAGGTCATCGAAATCGATAAGATCGAAGTATAATTCGTCTTCGACTTTTTGATCACCGTGGATGCCCTTGCGGTTGTAGTTGCGTAGTCCGTATCGCGTTCGTGGAAGCACGAGCCCGGCCATGACGGTTTCACGTCGCGCGTCGATCACTTCGGCATCTGAGGGATACTCGATGTCGGAACCCACGAGCGCGACTTTTCCATCGGTCAGCACGACGGTTCCCGGACTGAACTCATCACCATCGCCGACAATGACTTTTCGAGCCTTGATGACAACGTGCTTTTCGTCGTTGCCGGCCGCATCCGTCATTGCCGTGGAGACGGTGATGGACAAGAGCAGAGCTGCACTCATCAGCGTGCCCGTCGTTATCGCATTTGATTTGTGTCGTTTTATCTTCATCGTTCGCCTTTAGAAGAGTCGTCCTTTTTCGGCGTTGTAGACGATGGCACCGTTGATAACGGTGATCTCACAGCTTGAGCGTGGATCGAGCGGATCGCCGGTCCAGATTCCGAAGTCTGCGTCTTTACCAGGTTCGATCGAGCCGACGCGGTCGTCGACCATCAGGGCTTCGGCGGGAACGCGTGTCAGTCCTTTGAGTGCGGGATAGGGTTTCCAACCATACCAGCATGCCATGGCAGCCTGGTACGGCAACTCTTCCTGCGGAATGACCGGTGCATCTGTGTTGATGCCGAGTTTTCTCACACCGCCCTGCCACCAGCGTGCCGCGTTCCCGTTCATCGTGCGATTGGAGCGGTCGAAGTGATACTGTCGTGGACCGTTGATGGTGTAGACGTCTGCTTCGACTGCAAGTGGTGCGGTTTTGTACCCATCAAACGTCGAGTGGTCCAAGACCGTCCTGACTTTGAGCTTGTTGGCGAGCATATCGATGGTGGTCATCACGACCTGGTAGATCTGCGTGTGAACCGAAGCAGGGAAGTCCTGCTGGAACAAGCCCCGGAAGTCGTGAAAGATCGGGTCGTAGGTCGGCTGTTCTTTGGTTTTGCCCGATTCGAAATCCATCCATGCCTCATGGTAGGACTTGGCTTTCTCCAACGTCTGCCGGGTGTTGTAGTTCATGAAACTTCGCCCGACGCCGAACCAATACCATTCCGGGTTTCCGGCCTGAGCGATTTTCAGCGAACCGGGTGCGCGGAGCACCATGTCATCGACGGTGGCACCGGCGGTTTTGGCAACCGTTCCAAACCCGCTCATGTTGGTTCCACTACCCGGGATCATCAGCACCGTCGTCACTCCGCCGGCGCGTGCCACTTTGAGAAAATCATTCTCCGGGTCGATGGTGTCGACGGTTCGCAGCCCGGGGTTGGTGAGGTATACGGAATCGTTGAGGTCGCCGAAGCTGGTCGCGCTGGTATGGTTGTGGCAGTCGACGATGCCGGGTGCCAGCCATTTGTCCATCGCGTCAACCACATGGTACCCATCGGGGATCTTGAATCCCCGCGCTTTGGCCACCTTCTGGATCTTACCATCCGATACGAGCACAACCGCGTTGTTGATCACGCGATCCTGCTTATCCATGGTAATGACTTTTCCAACACGGAAGGCAATCTTGCCGTTCTGGTGCTGATCGTCATGCGAACCAGCCCACACGTTTCGGGGCGTCAACACGAGGGCGGTGATCGCCACCAGCGTGACGGCGATACGGTTACGTGCTGCTGTCATGCTTCTGACTCTACTCATCGTACGATTTCTCCGCCAACGATCACGCGTTTGACTCTGCTTCCGGTTTCGAAGGGATGTCCGCTGAAGACCACAAGGTCACCGTGGCAGCCAACATTCAAGGAACCGATTTCTTCGTGGAGTTTGTACATCTTCGCCGGTGCCGTCGTCAGCGCCGCGAGGGCAGCATCCGGCGACATACCGCGTTCGACCGCAAAGAGGCCGAGCAAGGGCAGGTTCCGTGCGGCGTCTTCTGCATTGCTTTGGAATGCGACATGCAATCCGTGGCGTGAGAGGTCGTCCGCCTGGTTGTACATTTCCTGATTGCGCCAACGAACGATGTCATTCGGGACAATCACGCCGACTTCTTTTTCCTTGATAACGTCCTGCACGGCCGACGCATCTTGTGCGCTTTCGAGAACGAGCGGGAACTTGTACTTCTCGAGGACAGCCAATACCGCATTGATTTGTGCGGGCGAATCGACCGAGATGACAACCGGGATCTTCTCGTCCAAGGCTGCGCGGAGTGGCTCAAGTCCCTCATCGACCTTGGGTGGAAGGGGTTTGCCGTCTTTGCCACGTGTCCGTCGCTTGACGACTTTGAACGCCACATCTTTTTTGTCGACTCGATTCGCTTCGAGGCTGACTTCCAGGTTCTGGAAGCTGATGGTACCGGAGATGCGATCTTCTTCGACAATTTCAGCGGTGATCTGCGGGTAGCCCATGCCCCCGGTGTCAGCTTGAATCTCACCGGAGATGATCTTTCCGTCGAGCGTTGCCACGATCTTGAGATCTTCCGGGGCGCCGGCGACAAGGATACGTCCTTCGATATCCGTTCCGGTCAGACGGAGCCGGATCTTGCCGGTCGCCGGTTCCGGAATGGGGCCGCCGGAGATGGTGCAATTCCATGTACCGGTGATCGGATCAGGCTCGCTGTCTTCCTTGGATTTCGACTTCTCTGATTCCGCCTTCTGTTCTTCCAGCTCGCCTTTGGCTTTCTTTTCTTCCCATTCTGCGAGCTCTTTCTGGTACTTCTGCCACTTTTCGCGGTAGCCCTGTACGGCTTTCATACGAGCCTTGAGCTTGGAGGTAATCTCCATGGGATCGTTTCGACGGAAATTGAATGCCACGCCGGTGGCATCTTTGACCACTCTGTTGTTTCGGTCATTTCCATACGTCTTGACCGCGCTGACTTGCGACCCCATGGGGTTGCATGCGTATGGTGTGAGCATCACGGTCGTGACACCGGCGGCGGCGACACGATGATCGGTCACATCGGCTGCGCCGATCAGCTTGCTCAAGGCGATATTCGGGGCCGGCGCGCCGCCATCACCTTCCAACCCCAGGTGGCCTCGTGCATCAATCAGACCGGGCGATACAAATGCATCGTCACCGGCATCGTAGTATGAGGAGAACGGGGGACGCGGTACGCGCTGCCCAACGGCAGCGATACGGCCTTCTTCGATCAGGACTTCTGCATCGTGCAGTCGCGTGTCTTCATCAACCCAAACCGTGCCGGCACGAACGACCATGGCGTCGACTTCGGGTGCCTCAAAGCTGAGTTCGCCACCAACATACACACGCTTGACGTGCGATGTCGTTGCCAGGGGATCACCCGTGAAGATGACAAAATCTGCTCGCTTGCCGGGATGCAGGCTTCCGACCTCATCGTCGACACCGAGGATCTTCGCGGGTACGTGGGTGATCGCCTCAAGCACACGTTTCCTCGGCATGCCATGTCGCAGGGCCAATGCCGCACTGAGACGCAAGTGAGAAACGGGTCGACCCTGGGGAACTGCGAGTGCGAGCTGGATGCGTGTTGACATGCGGCCCAGGGCATCCATGTCCTGACGGATCTGATCAGGATCGAAACCCATATCACTTCCAATGCCGCCAAGTGTCTGTCGCACGCGATAAACAACCGGGAGCCCGGTATCGAGGATTCGCTGCTGCAGGCCGTTGAGTTCGGCTGCCCCGACAACGTATGCCTCGTGATTGTGTCGGCTCAGGAAGTTCAGTGTGTTTTCCAGATCGGCCTTGCGATCGGCGTGGATACGCAGTGGGGTCTTTCGATGCCACGACGCTGCCAACAATTTCGTATGGAGATCGGCGTTTTCCCCGAGCGCTTGCTTGGTGTTGGTGTTGATCCAGTCTTCCAGTGCGAGGAACGCACCAAGACGGGAAAACGGGCGCTGGCGGATGGGTTCGGGCAGCGCGACGTCCGACGACGCGGGCGTCTGGTACCGCACGATATTGGGCGGCTGATAAGCCCCCTCGCCGACGTTAACCGAGATATCGCTACGCGTAGCAAGGATTCGTTGGTCAACGGGACCTCCGAGACTCACGACGGCGCCATGACCGCTGATGAGTCGATGCTCGCCAGGAGTCAAATGAACGGTCGTGACGCCGGATGCCAACTCGGTGTCATAGTCTCGATAGGCCAGGAATGCATCGGCGGCCATATAGAGGCCTGAGATCGTTTCTTCGCCGTTGTGCTGTGGCGTGATCTGACCGGCGGCCGAGATAAGCCCCGGCATGACCACTGCATCCGGGAATTCGAAAACCGGCAAGTCCGGCGGCAAGTCAATGGCTTTGCCGACGGTGACAATGCGTCCGTCACGTACGACGATGATCCCATCTTCGATCTCGACCGGCAGGATACGGGAGACTGGATGGATCTTACCCGCCTTCAGGACGAATGATCGCGTATGGTCCGATGCATGGGCCGTCGCCGGATGCGCGGTCATCGCGGCGAGGATCAGTACGCCGGTGATCAGGCTGATCGCGCTGCTTCCGGAACGCATGCGTTGTTTATCAATCATAGTGCTTACACTCTGTTCGTAGATTCAAGAGTTACGAATAACCCAATTCTGGCTGCGTTTTCGATACGGATCAGCAGTCTTCTGCCGGTGCGGCGTCTGTGGCCGTCGGCGGTCCAGCAAACGGCGCTTGATCACCATCGTTGTCGCTTCCGGATTCCGGTGATTCCGGGGTATCGCTCATCTCCTGGTCATTCGAATCAGTTTCTTCGCTGTCGGCTTCTTTGCTCTCGCCGGCTTTCTCGCCCTCTTCAGCATCGCCTTCGGCGGCGCCGTCATCGATCTCAGCCGGTTCAGCCTTCAGCAATTCCTGCAGTCGAGCATCTTTGGTGCGATCGTAGGCGTGGATACCATTGATGAACACGTGATCCACAACCGTGTTGAAATCGAGGGGATCCCCACTCAGTACGACAAGGTTGCCGACTTTTCCGGGTTCGATGGAACCAACAAGATTGTCGATGCCCATGGCTTTCGCGGGATTGATCGTGATGGCGCGCAGCGCTGCTTTACGGCCGATACCTTCACGAACACAACGTGCCGCCTGGTAGTTGAGATAGCGTTCGGCGAGCGAGCTGTCGGCGTTCGGCAAGAGCGAGAACTCGATGCCACGATCGTGGTAGATTTTGGGAACGAAGGTTTCCTTGATGTCTCCGGTGATCGCATTTCGTTCGCGGTGAATCAGTTCAGCTTCGAGAACGACCGGGCGTCCCGTCTTCTTGATTTCATCAACGGCTTTGTGGCAGCGTGGACCGAGTACCAGAGTTGTACGATCGAAGAATCCGTTCTTGCGTGCGATTTCGGAAATGCGACCGACGTCACTTGGCTCACCGCAATAGGCGAACGCGTCGAGTTTTCCTTCGGTGAGCAAGACGAGATTACGATGCTTGTCATCATAGTCTTCCCGCTTGATCAGTTCCTTGCCGCGCTTGCGAGCTTCTTCCGGGCCGACGTCAATGTCCTCGTCCTTCTTCTCAAGCGACTCTTCATATTTCTGTTCTGCGAGGTCGCCCAGGTAGTCGGCCAGTTCATAGAACGTCTCACGAAGCGTGGCCATCTGGACCATTCGGTCCCAGCCGAATTTCGGCGCGGCCGAGATCTTCAATGCGACGGGCGCCTGCAACGTCATTTCATCGGGCGTCAAACCGATCGGGTGCAGTGCTCGACTGAGCCCGCCGATCACACAGTTGTTTGCGACAATGGTATGAATGGTGGTGATGCCATCGCGCAGTGCGTCTTCAAAGTAGAGGCGTGACGGATCGATTGCGTCATAGACATCGAGAAACGGCGTAACCGGCAGATTTTCGTTTCGTACATCGAGCCCGCGTGCCGAATGGGCGTCGATCATTCCCGGGAAAATGACTTTACCGGTGACATCGACTTCCATGGCGTCGTAAGGAATCTGCACGTCAGCGCCGATGGCAGCGATCTTTCCGTTGACCATCAGGACGGTGCCAGATTCGATGTCCTTACCATTGACGGGGATAATTCGTGCCCCAGTCAGTGCCAGTTTCGCCGGTGGCGCGGCCAACCCGATGGAGGCGCCACACAGAACCGCAATGGCGGCGGCGCGCCAGCTTTTCCAATTGCTATGCATTTCGCATCGCCCTTTTCGAAAGTAGAGATCAACCGTCGCGACAACTTCAGTTCAACGACGGGAATGGGATTCCGGTAACGCTTCGCTATCAGCCTCGTCGATCGAGCACGATCTTTCCATTGATCATGACGACCGCGGGAACGGCAGTCGCGTCGAAGGGTCTTCCCTTCCACACAACGATGTCCGCGTGCTTCCCTTTTTCAATTGAACCGTGTGTATCACCGATACCCAGAATCTGTGCGGGAACCAGTGTGACACTCTTCAGTGCATCCTCTTCCGTGACGCCGTATCGAATGGCACACATAGCCTGTCGTGCGAGACCGGCCTCATCGCGCAGATCGTTGGCGGTCAGCGCTGTTTGAATGCCTGCATCCAGAAGTGCAGCCATTCCACCAAGCTTGGCATCATCACCCTCGCCACTGGTTCCGCGGAATCCGATGCGGCGATCGATAATGGGGCCGTAGATCACCGGCACATTCGCAGCGCCCAGTTCTCTGGCACACAAATGAGCTTCGGTTGCTTCCTCAAGAATGAATGGGAGTTGGAATTCTTCGCTCAGTCGCAATGCCGTCAGAATGTCGCGCTGTTCGCGAGCGAGGATTCGCAAAGGAATCTTCTTCTGGAAGACCTTTGCCAGCACCTTCATCGCCTGCGGAGACGGGGCGTCTGCGCCGTAGACGTCGAGCCCCTGCATGAATCGACGTGTGTCGTGCATGGCCTTACGGAACACCCAGGTCACACCCATACGGGTCGTTGGTCGCCGCGAATGGAATGTGACAAACTTTCGGAAGGGTACGCCATTGCTCCGTCCGCGGTTGATCGGATCTCGACCCAATGCCGCCTTGACGGCATCCGCGTCTTTCACAATGCGGTCGCCCATGGGGCCACCCGTCCTGACGATGGCTCCTTGCGAACTGATCACTGAAGCCGAGTCAGGCGTCACGAAGATCGTCGTGACTCCGCCTTCGAGCAGTCGACCCAGGTCGGGCGAGCGAAGATTGACTGCATCAATGATTCGTGTGTGCGGGACAATCTCAGACGCGTGTTCCGCCCGGTCTGCGCCACGTCGGACGCCAACAGCAAGATCGACATCAAGCGGCACTTCGGGAAATCCGCACTGTGGGCAGGAATGTCCTGTCACATGTGATTCTGAGTTTGGACATAGCGAGCCACAGCATCCGACGACGGGTTGGTCACGGTGTTGCGGGCAGAATATATCGTGCAGGACCTGTCGGGCCGACCTTGGTCCACGTGTGACGACATCGTCCGGCTCCAGGACGGTATTGGCATCGATGAGGCCAGGTGTCATCACACTGTCACCCATGTCAACGACCTGAGCATTGCTCGGGGCTTTCAGGCCTGCGCCGACAGCAGCGATCTTTCCATCCTTGATCAACACGGCGCCGTCCTTGATGACCTGACCATTGCCGACGTGGATCTCGGAAGCTTTCACGAACACGGTACCGGCGTTCGCATCCGGTTTCGCCGCAAGAGCGACCGGCACACACAACAGCGAGGCGATCACCACATGATACGCACGCGTTCTTGAGGAATTCATGATGATGGTCTCCATGGTTTTACTCTTGCTGAATGCTCGCATCGTAGACACAAACGCCACCCACGTAGACGGCGAGTACTCGGGCGTCCAATCGAAGGGGATCATCAGAAAACACGACAAAGTCAGCATCGAGCCCTTTGTAGATTGAGCCGACACGGTCGGAGACGCCTGCGGCGATTGCCGGCAAAATGGTGATCGCCCGGCGCGCCTGCTTCGCGTCCATACCATGACGTGCGGCGAGGGAAGCCGACATTCGCAAACCATCGGCCGGCCCGTCCGGGATGCCGGACGTGAACACAACCGGAACACCTTTTGCGGCGAGTGCACCAGGCATTCCCATGGTGCGCAGCTGCATATCCGTCGTGAGAGGTCCGGTGACAAAGGCGCGTGACATGCTGGAAAGCTCACTGGACAGGTCATGTTCCTGCCCGGTGTATCTTACGATGATCGATTGACCGGCGCCGTGAAACAAACGCAGCGCACTACTGACGTCCATCGCCTTTTCGCAGACAACCATGCCATCGAGCTTACCGCTGGCAAATTGATTCAGTCTTGGATGGGCTTTTCCTTCGGCTGCCTGTTCCAATGCGTCACGCAGGATCGCCAGCCCCCCGATTCGCGATGTCGGTGAGCGGTCGTACGACCAGGTCGATGAACCCAAGGCGAACATGAGCGGCCCACCATCACGAAGCACCTCGCTTGTGCTACCGGCACGCGAAGTCTTGATGACAGCCGCAGCGCCACCGACCACGTTGTTGGGAGTCGGCGTTACCATGACTGTTGTAATTCCCGCACGAACGGCTTGCCGAAGTTGATCGTGATTCCAATCGACGCTCTCGACAGTCGAGGCATCGGGGTCGACGGCGTAAATCGTCTCAGTTGCATAACCGTCAACACCAACTTTTACATCGACGTCGATCAATCCCGGCGAAACGACCGCATCGGGATATTCGACGGCCAAGCGTGCATCAAACGACTCGTCACTCTTACCGACCCCCGTAATGGTTCCATCCTTAATGCGAATGAGCGCATCCTTCTTGATGGAGCCGTCGGGTGCAAGGTATCGCCCCGCCTTGATAACGCTCACTTCCTTCTTCAGCGCAGGCCACTTGGCGTCAGCCGTACCGGCTGAAACGAGTACCCCTGCAAAGGCAGTCAGCGTGAGCGAATGCATGAACTTCATATTCAGGAACCTCCTGCCTTTGCCTTCTTCGGGGCTTCCCAGGCGATTTCACCATCGATGTAGACACGGTGTACGGTCGCATCCGGATCACCAGGATCGCCTGTCCACAAAACCAGATCAGCACGCATTCGCGGTGCCACGCGCCCTCTCTTCTCCAACCCGAGGATGGACGCTGGTCGTGAGGTTGCCAACGGTAGCCAATGGTCGACTTCCGGATTTCGGCCTGCCGCCATTTGTGCATGCTGACCGATGAATCGACCGGACAAACCGAAGTTACTTCCACTACCGATCACATACGTAACGCCGTGCTCTTCAAGTACCCCGGCCGTGCGCATGCTGTGTCGGCGGTATTCATCATTCTCGAATGACATGTTGCGGATGACCGGCCCAAGGATGACAGGCACATCGGCATTTGCGATTTCGTGTGCAACGAGTGCAGCGTCGGTGGCGCCAACGAGAATTAAGTCAAGACCGTACTCATCCGCCAGCTCAAGTGCGTTGAGGATGTCTGCACTTCTATGTGCGGTAACACGGACGGCGACTTCTTTGTTGATCGCCTTCAGGATCTCTTCGCTTTCCCGATCGGGAGCAGGCCGTTCGGGCTTCTTGAGTTCATCCTCTTCTTCCTCTTCGCCGTCTTTCTTGTCGCTATCTTTCTTCTTGCCCTTCTTCTTGCCTTTTCCACCGCCTCGCCCCTTGCGCTTTTCGCGGCGGTTGAAGTCGCCCTCTTCGTTTGCGGGCATCAATGCCGCACGTGTTGAATCAGCCTGTTGCAGGTGATTGGCATCATAGGCACGAGCTTTGTCTTCCGGTTTGGGTTCGGGCTTGGGCTTGTCTGGCTTGGGTTCTTCGGGCGCGGGTTTGTCCGGCTTGGGCTTGTCGTCTTTCTTGCCCTTCTTTTTACCGGCTTTCTTGCCGTCTTTCTTCTTGCCGTCGGCCTTCTTTTCTTTCGCGTCCTTGGCCTTGTCGCCGTCTTTACCGTTCTCTTTCTCGTTTTCTTTGCGGCGCTCTTCAAGTTTTTCGAGGTACTCCTCGAGTTCCTCTTCGTAGAGGTCCTTGGCCTCACCGTATTCGCTGGCTTTTCGGAACGCGCCACGGATCTTTGAGAACATTCGCAGTCGCTGGAGTGGCGTTTTGTCGGAGCCGAGATGGATCGCGATCGCGCCCTGATCGTCTACGAGCTCACCGACGCTGTGTTTGCCGGCGGGCTTCAAGTCGATCACTGCACCGTGACCGCGTACGCCGGCACCACCGCCGGGCGCGAGGTAAATCGTGGTTACGCCCTGAGCCAAGGCCTGCCTGAGCAGCTGGTCGTCATACCGATCAAAGGTATCCCAGGACGTTGAATAAGCCGCCGTCTTTTCAGATTCGTCGATGCGGCCGAGCGCGCTCCAGGCATCAATCAACCCAGGGGTCAGGGTCATTCCCTCTGCGTCGACTACGGGGGTGAACATCTGCCCTTTCAGCCCCTTGCCGATCCGGGCAATCTGCTTGCCGCGAATCATCACATCCATGCCGTCCATGGTGCGCCCGGTGCCATCCTGGATTCGGGCGTTCTTGATGAGCAGTGACTTGGCCCCGAAGAGCTGGGCATTCGTTGTCTGCGGGAGTGCGACAGTCACC
>JBMYUM010000110.1:0-10789 GCA_049605375.1 Phycisphaerae bacterium
GGCGACGCGATTTGCAACAACATTTCGGATGCGGTCGCCGCTCTTGCGGAAGATGGTGTCCAGGTCATTCCCCATTACTTGGGTATCACGACCGTGCCGTCTGTCGGCTTCTCTTGTATTTCCAATCATGTGGCCGCCCAGCTGGGATTTGATGTGCCCGGCGACGCTTCCGCCTGTTCCTTCCCGGCTGGTATCGCGCCCGCTGAATCATGGGGGCCGGCGACGGCGATTGTGGCCCAGAACTTTAATTGGCGAGAGGGTGCCGCCCGCATGATCGTACCGGTCAGCGATGAGGCCCCCTGTCACGGTACCATCCCCGGTGGATGCAACGATCCCGGTGACGACCGATCATCAGCTGAAAACGCCATTTCGGTTTCCATCGCGAACAACGTGATCGTCTCTCCGATTATTGGTTCCAATGCGGATGCCTGTGCGATGGCACTGGCGTCGCACGTTGCCGATGCAACGGGCGGTCAGTCGTATGAATCTGATCTCGCTCCCATGGACATTCCGAACATCCTGCCTTCGCTGTTTGTTGATGGGTGTGTCGCGAGCCTGGGTGACCCCTGTGATGATGGGACTGCCTGTACGGACGATGCCTGTACCGAAGAAGGTGTGTGCGAGAATACACCGAATTACGATTCGGCGACCGCGTGTTGTGATCCTTCCAGTGGCACACAGACCGTGATCGATGATGGAAACGACTGCACGGACGACGTCTGCAATGAGCAGACCGGAAACGTCACCCACGAATTCTCAGCGGAAGACGCGCTGTGCGACGATGGCGATGCCTGCACCGTGGCAGACAAGTGCGACGGTGAGGGAACCTGCGCCGGTACCTTCCGTAACTGCGACGATGGCATCGAGTGCACGCTAGACGAGTGTCAGCCCGGAACCGGTGCCTGCCTGCACACGCCGCAGGATGAAGTGT
Organism: Phycisphaerae bacterium; assembly: GCA_049605375.1. Taxonomy (GTDB): domain Bacteria; phylum Planctomycetota; class Phycisphaerae; order UBA1845; family UBA1845; genus JADFOB01. Next base: position 932 of record JBMYUM010000110.1, read on the forward strand.
GCGATAACAACATCTATTGCGACGGCGTGGAAGTTTGCGACGTCGACAACGGCTGCGTGCCGGACGCCACGTTCTCGTGTGATGACGGCAACGCCTGCACAGACGATTCATGCGATGAAGATGGTGATACGTGTATTCACGTCAACAACTTCGACCCGGCCACCGAATGCTGTAACCCGGCTACGGGTGAAAAGACTGTGATCGACGACGGTAATGACTGCACCGTCGATGTTTGTGATACCGATACCGGGGTCGTTGAGCATGTGTCGCTGAGCAGCCCCTGCGATGACGGCAATCTCTGCACAACCAACGACGTTTGCCAGGGCGGTCAATGTGTTGGCCAGCCGGTCCTCTGTTTTGACGGCATTGGTTGTACGATCGATACCTGCAACCCGCAGACGGGGCAGTGCACGTACACGCCGGATGATTCAATTTGTGATGACGGTTTCCACTGCAACGGTGCGGAAGTCTGCGGTCTCTTGACCGACTGCGTTGCGGGAACGGCACCGAACTGTGACGATGGAATCGCATGCACGCAGGATCGCTGCGATGAAGACGCAAACGCCTGCGTCCACGAGACCGATGATTCAGCCTGCGACAATGGCATTTTCTGTGATGGTGCCGAAACGTGTGATGCTGATCTCGGATGCCAGGCAGGCAGTGTGCCTACGTGCGACGACCAGATCGCTTGTACCGTAGACACCTGCAGTCCCAATACGGATGCCTGCCTCCACGTGCCGGTGAGTGAACTTTGCAAAGACGGCATCTTCTGTAACGGCGTGGAAGTCTGCGATCCTGCTGTCGGTTGCGTGGATGGACCTGATCCGGAATGTGCCGACAACCTTCCCTGTACGCTGGATGTCTGTCATGAGGAAGATCGTGAGTGCAAGCACTTGCCGATCGACGCAGAGTGTGACAACGGCATCTTCTGCGACGGTGACGAAATCTGTGATCCTCTGTTCGGCTGCCTCTCAAGTTCAACACGCGATTGCGATGATCAGAATGCCTGCACGATCGACTTCTGTGACGATCTGGCGGATGAATGCGACTACTCTTTGATTTATGATCCGGAAACCGAATGTTGTGATCCGGTGACCGGCAACATCATTTCGCTGGTCAACAGCGAAACCTGCATGCTGGGCGAGTGCAATCCCGAAACAGGCGAAGTGTCATTCCGACCGGCACCGGTCGGCACACCGTGCAGCGATGCGGCCCAGTGCACCGGTCCGGATGTCTGTGACGGTCTCGGGAACTGCTCGGGCGATCCCATTAACGATCGGCCTTGCCAGAGTGATGATGATTGCGAAGGTCTTCTTTGTGACCTTAGCTCCAACACGTGCATCTGCTCGCGTGAGCTTTGTGTTGATCTCATCAGCCCAACCAGTTGTCAGGAAGTGGGTGTTCCATTCACGATTGACATTCGAATGGGGTTCGGCCCGCAGACTGTGGTCGGTGGCCAGTTCGTGATTCCCTACAATCCGAGCGTGTTACAGTTGGAATCGATCGTACCTGGGCAGCAGGTTGATCCGAACTCGCCCTTCGCGCTTGAGATCTTCCGCGATATTGATGCGGAGCAAGGCTTGATCGTCTATTCCGTCGGTATCGTACCCGGCAACCTGGGCTCTCAGGGGCCTGAGCTGCTGGCCAGCTTGACGTTCCTGCCGCTCCAGGCATGTGAAGAGGAAACGATCTGCTATATCAGTGAAAATCCACTGAACACACTGCTTACCAATGATGAAGGTAATAAGGTTCCGTTCGACCTCTGTTGCCCGGGACCGATCTCCATCAATGACGGTGCCCCGGTTCTGACCTGTCCTGATTCGATGTCGGTCAATCCGGCACCGGGCGGTTTGAATGCGAACCTCAGTTGGTCGCCGGCGGCCGCTGTTGATGGTTGCGACGAGCCTGTGGTGACTTGCCAGGCAGAGCATAGCCTGGGCTTTGACATCGATTATCTGATTCAGGCTGGTGGTGCGACCCCGTTCGGTACCTCGACGTTTACCTGTCAGGCGACCGATTCCTGCGGTCAGACCGATACCTGCTCCTGGACCGTGGACGTTTCGGGGCAGAACGAAGTTCGCGCGTCGGTTCAGATCTCGCCCAGCATGTCGGCCGGTCCGTTGCAGCGATGTGTCGAGTTTGAGTTCTACAGCAGTTGTGTGGAATTGCCGCACGTCGAACGCATGCCGCTCAATTTCGGGCTTCCGTTTGAGCTACCCGGCGTGTCGATGAACCAGACGTTCGAGATTCCGGCCGGTCAGTATTTCTGTGTGACCGCTCGTGATCCGCTCCATACGCTTCGGTCGGCAACGGAGGTCGTCAAAGTCGGTAACGAATTCGTGCTCGACTTTGTGGGCGATCCCAACGTCGGCGGTAACTGGCTTCGAGCTGGAAATCTCGATGAGAGCAACGTGATCGACGTGTATGACTTCATGGTCTTCTGGGACGAAGAGTTCAAGGCGATGGAGCCTGACAATTCCTGCGGAACAGTCGCACCGCACGCGGATATCAATGGTGACGGCATTGTTGACTCACTCGACTTCGACATGATCAGCAATCACTATCTGCAAGAGGATCACTTCTCCTGCTGCGACAACACCGGCAGCGTTGCTTCGTTCCCGGCTGTTCAACCCGTAACGCGTGTATCGATTCAGACGCTTGTTGAGCAGGGCCTGAGCCACCTCGTGGTGGGGGATTTGACCGGCGACGGTTGGATCGATCAGGACGACATTGACGCGTATCGTCGGGGCGTGCGTCCACAGAATGGCAACGCTGGAAATTCCGACTAGCGAAGCGAGCGTGCCGTAGATAGGCCATTGGACCCGTCGCAGGGGCGCAAATCTTGCCTTCGTGCAACTGCATTATTGACAAATCACGCGCCTCCCCGTCATGTTTATCGGAATGCCGACTGGATTCGGCAAAGATCGGCGTAAGATCACGGTCATGGGAATCGACATGGCTCCGGCCATCATGAGCCCGTCTGTGGTTGCTTCGCCTTGAGTTCCTTCACGGAGTCAGCATGAGCTGTCCCAAGCCGGCAGAGCTCATTCAGCACGCCCAAGGCCTGCTCTCTGATATAGAAAGCGAGCCGCTGGACCGGCACATGCTGGGCTGCAAGTCCTGCCTGGACGTTTACGTTGAAGCCGGCAAGAACCCCCTCATTCCAGCTATACCAGGTTACCACATTGTCAAAGAGGTAGGCCGTGGGCGTTTCGGTGTCGTCTACAAGGCATGGCGTACGAAGGATGAGCCTGCGATGGTCGCGCTGAAGATCCTGAGCGATCCGGGCGACATGGAAATATCCCGATTCGAACGAGAAATTGCCGTCCTTCAGCGGATCCAGTCACCCGGTATTGTCCGATGTGTCGATTCCGGCAGTCACGGTGAGCTTTTCTACCTGGTGATGGACTTCGTCAAAGGCAAACACCTCGATGCTTATGTCAAAGAGGAAGCCAAGACGCTGGAGGACAAGTTACGCGTCTTTCAGAAAGTCTGTCTTGCCGTGGCGGAGGCCCATGAGCAGGGCGTGATACATCGCGATATCAAACCGAAGAACATCCTCGTCGATGATCAGGGCGATCCGCACGTGCTCGATTTCGGCATCTGCATGGTCGAGCAAGCGGACTGGAGTGGTTGGATTTCGTCGACCATCACGCACGCTGGGGATATTGTCGGCACCCTCAAGTACATGTCGCCTGAACAGGCGTGGGGCGGGGGCATCGCCGGTAACGTCAACGCGCGAAGCGACGTCTGGTCGCTGGGGGTCATCCTCTATGAGATTGTAACGAATGGCGGATACCCCTACCCGGATGGCAAGTATCGCGATCGCCCCAAGCATGAGGCCCTGCTCGAGCAGATTCGAAAAGACCTTCCGGAACAGCCCAACCTTGAACACCTGCCACGAGGGCATGATCTGGAGACGCTGTTGGAGCGTTGCCTGGCTTGGGAACCTGAGTTTCGATTGAACTCCGTCGACATGCTGGCGGATGATATTGGCAAATACGTTGAAGAAGAGCCGATTCAGACCAGGCCGCTCTGGATGCTGCATCGTCTCCGTCGTCTTGCCGTGGGCGCTGCGGCACAATCGCGTTGGATGTTCACGATGTGCTTTGTCGCGATGCTCGGCGTCGCGGTGTGGGGCATTACGTTCCTCTTCAATGTACGCTGGTTCACGTCGGCTGATCATCCGACAGTTGTCGGAAGCGTGATCGATCCGGCGGTGGTTGCCCAGCCGCGGGAACACGTCGTGGTGGGGGGCGTCTACGACGAATCGCTGCCGGCCGTGGTGGAATGGGCTCAAAACAACGGATTCTCGGGCGTGACGGAGGATCTGCGCACCTGGCGTGCCGTTCACGCACACCTGATGGATCGTCTTCGCGTGGCCAAGCCCCGGGTGGTCACATTTGACTACTACTTCAGCTCGAGTCGCGATGAAGATGACCGTCTGGCCGAAGCCATCAATGCGCTGGAAGCCAGTGGAACGCCGGTCGTCCTGGCTTCGCTTGAATATGACGATCAAGGCACCCCGGATATCAGCGACGGTCTCAGGGCGCAAGTCGGACAGCGTCTGCGCCATGGCTCGATCGCGGCACGTCAGATGGTATCACGCCCGGGTGAGTTTCTGCTTGCGATCGAGCGTCCCGGTCATGGTTGGGTTCCGACCCTTCCGGTTTCTACGTTTGCGGCCGCTCTACAGCCGGAGGGCATTCCGGTGCTTGGCTGGGACATGTCGACGCAGGTTTTGGAAATTGGCTACGAAGTGTCGGAGAACCGTTTTCTGCGTCCGCGCGATCAAGTCAATGTGGGGCGCGCTTTTCACCAGAAACTTGCAGGCGTCGGTGTCCGTCGGGACGACATGGTGCTGGTGTCAGTGTTTGAGTTGGAGCGTCCGGAGTTCTGGGAATCGCGCACGCATCGATACGAAGATTTGCTCGCGGCCTCCGATCAAGAACTGGAGCGGCTGGTCTCGGGCCGCGTCCTGATTCTAGGAGACCTTCGAAAAGAGGGCTTGGGGCTATCTGCTGATCGGCATGACGTGAAGTACGGCATGCAGATTCTGAAAGACGTTCCCGGCTGCTACCTGGTTGCTGATGCGATTGCCGGCCTGTTTTCAGGTTGGCAGGCTCGCCCAGCTCGCATGCTGCAGCCTGTGACCCTTATTTCGATGTTGATCCTGGCGACGGCGGGATGTCTTGTGCCGATTCCCCTGGCCCGTCATCGTTGGATGGACGGCCGTTTGCCACGTCGCCTGCTTTGGATTCTGCTGGGAAGCACTTCGTTCGCATCACTCGCTGTGATGTTTGTTTCGGTGAGCTACCCTGCAGTGCATCTTGGAATGGCGGGATTCTCCTTCTTTACGCCGATGATGGGCTCATTCTGGGTAGAATTTGCCCGTAACCGTCATCGAGTACTCGATGACCGTCGTAAGGCGATCACAGATTTAGAAAAGATTTCGAGCGGAACGGCTACCCTTGGCTTGAAGCCAGGGTGATCGTCGATGCCAGAAGAATGGCAAGCGTGGCAATGGCGACGATAGGGATTATCCGTTTCGCCCAGCGAACGGTACGGTTTTCGCCGGAAGAGAGGGGGTAGATTACCACGGTAAGATACCCCTAGCCTTCCATTCCCATCTTGATCAGCGGAATGAAACCTTCAATGATGTCGATCAGCCAGTTCAACAATGACATGTGATAGACTCCTTAAAAAATGCAGAACAGTAACAAACGACTATCGCTCTGCACGACGCACTCGGTACGAATAGGAACGAATTCGGTCACAACCGGAAAATATTCGCCCGCCTGCCCGCATTGTTCCAACCGGAACATGGTCATTGTGCTCGGGGCAGTTCGTACAAGGCTCAAAAGGAGTGAGTCCAGAAGAAACGCGAGGCTCACCATCTCGAGCAAAGCCGGCTCTTTCGAGCGAGCTCCAGTGCCATCGTGCTAACTCGGCACTGCATCGACACTATTATTATCGTTGTAGATAGGGTTTGACTAGATTGACGTTGGTTTTATTTTGTCCGACGGCCATTCTTTGTGCGTACGCAAAAGGAATCGAAGACGCACGACCTTCCGGAAATGTGTGGAAACGGTCGCATTCGACATGCCTGGCGCTATCGACAGAGCCGTTCTACAGTGTCGCTGAAGTCAAACCGGCGCGAGAGGTGAAACGCAATCCGAACAAGAGACCGGACAAAAAAATCATTGGTGCAATCGCACCATTTCCGCAAATAACCCCTGAATCGCCATTTGTGATCGCCATGTCCTGTGCATCAGGAGCGCTCTCTACGGGGTCGACATCTTGCGGTTCCGACGCAAGTGCAATGCGTTTGACTGTGCCGTCGTAAAACTCGGTAAACAACAGTCGTCCCTGGTTATCCAAAATCAACTCGACGGGACCGGCACCCGTGGCGTGAAAAGCATCTTGCGCGATCGGGGCACCATCTTCCATCGCGAGATGAAAAATGGTGTTCGTTACGAAATCAACCACGAACAGATCATCGTGTACGTTTGACGGATATTGGTCGGACTCGTAACGGACGATGCCGGCGATGCTTTGACCCTCTTCGACGTAGAGCCAGATGGGGTCTGTAAATTCATCACCATCAACCATGTCGTCGGGCTTTGTGCCTTCGACTTCGGGCCAACCGTAGTTGCCGCCACTGGTGACGAGGTTGATTTCTTCGCGACGATGCGGACTGTCTGATCCGATGTCGCCGACGAGAAGGTTGCCGTCGGATTGGATCCAGAAACGAAACGGATTCCGAAAACCGGAGGCGAATGTGGACCGTCGTGCGCCGGTCGGTGAGGTAAACGGATTGTCTTCGGGTACTGAGCCGTCGAAGTTGATCCGACCGATCTTGCCTGCGAGGCTGTTGATGTTCTGTGCTTCTTCGGTTTCGCCGGTATCGCCAACGGAAAAATAGAGCTTGCTGTCCGGTCCGACGCGGAGGCACCCGCCATTGTGAACATCGCCGTTGGAGGGAATGCTTCCTCTGACCACGAGCGGTTCGCCGGCGACGTTATTGGTGATGCGTGTTTCGTAGATCGTCTGTTCTGTCGGCGACGTGGTGGCGAAGAGGAAGAGCCGGCCGTTTTGCGAGAACGCGGGGTCGGCTGCGAGCCCGAGCAGCCCGCATTCGGAATCGGCGAAGACGTCGAGTGTGAGCATCGGGCGGTCAGGGTCGAGCGCCGGTCCAACTTCGTGCAGTTCGCCTTGCCTTGTTGCAACAAAAACCCTGTCATTGTCAGTGACGCAAAGTGCGATGGGTTCTTTGAGACCTTCAGCAAGCGTCTGTTCGATGTAGGCATCGGGCAGGTAGTTTTCATCGGCGTTGATCTGAGCGTTCGTGACGGCCGGCGTCACAAAGACCAAGATGGTCAGAAGCAGCGGTCGAATCATGGCGAGGCTCCGAGCGGAGGGAGCATGAGCGAGAGCCGGGCCCGCACGTACGGACCCGGCTCTACGAAGCATACGACCGTACCTGATTGGAAGCTAGGGCCAGGTACGGTGTGCGACGGTGCTTCGTCCCATGGGCGTTCCACTAGGTACGCGTTTGTCGTTCATGGCTTCAGCTGAAGAGGCTGGAACCGATCTGTGTGTCAAACGTTTCGCCGTCGACTCCGAAAATCGGCTGAGGATTAAAACCGAGCCACTGTTCGATGCACTCGCTGAAGACGGCTCGGAAGTCGACGTAGTACGGCAGTGACTTTTCTTCAAGATCGGCGGAGGTGACTTCCTGCCCATGCAGTCCACCGTTCACGGCCGGGCCGGCAAGAATCATGTGGCCGCCATATCCATGGTCGGTGCCGGGGCTGCCGTTTTCTTCGTTGCGTCGACCGAACTCGGTGTAGAAACAGATGCAGGTTCGTTCCCAGAGTCCGGCGGCTTTGATGTCGTCGACGAATTGTCTGAAGTCGCCGTCGAGTCTTGGGAAGAGCGACAGGTTGGCTTCATCCTGCGAGCCATGCGTATCAAATCCGCCGTAGCTCAGCTTGATGATCTGTGTTTCGAGATCGGCAGATGCCAGTTGCGCGGCGCGATAGAACTGTCCCCGAGCGTCACCGGTGGATTCGAAGTTCTCGGTTTTCTCTCGAATTTCGGCACCAATGACATCGATGCGTGAATACGCGTCGAGGATCGCCTGCTGTTTGGCGTTGCGGTTGCTCTTCATTGCCGCAAGTCGTGCGAACGCTTCCTGTGCGGCACCGCGATAGGTGCGGTCGGGATAGCCGTAGCGTTGCGGGTCTCCGATTCGGCGGGTGTCCAGCACACCGAAAGGATGATCGAAATAAGTGTCTTTCAGCCGTTCGTACCACTTGGCGCTCGTGCCGCCGGCGGATTTCAAGTTACGTACGCCGAACTCATAGATCTCCTGGCTCTCGAAGTGTGAACCGTTGGAGTCGGGATAGGCGACCTGTTGTACGATGGCGAGATCGCCGTCGGCGTAGAGTTCATTGAAGAACGGGAAGAGATTGTTGATACCGAGATTGGCGTTATCCGGTAAGGGTGTCAAATCATCGGCACCCAGGGCGAGAACGGGGCGTTTTCTTCGATAGACGTCGTTGGTGAAGGGAGCCAGGAAGCTTAGTGCGTCCAGGCCTCCGTTGAGTTGACACAGTACCAACAGGTTACCAGTTCCCCCGCTGGACTGTGCATAGGTGCTCGCCACGGTTTGCAGAATGGGATCTGCCAGGGCGATGGTTCCCAGGCCTACACCGGCCTGGTGTAGAAAGCTTCTTCTTGAGACAGCGCGGCACTCATTGCATTCGATCATTGGTCCATCCCCCGGTTTGAGCTGGAAAGAAAACGTCCCGTTTCGCCGTTCGGGTCCATCAACGACCGATGACGCGTTCGTCCATTGCCATCAGTCGAATCATCTCTTGCACATGCTGCGGCCGTCGGTCGGCCTCTTCCAGGTGGAAAGCACGCCAGCCGTTCTGGTCGAGCACTTCCACGTAGATGTCACGTTCGTCATCCGTCAGTTCGATATGAAATACGTCTGCCATGGTGTCCACGATTTCTTCGCGAATTTCGCGTTCATCCCATCGGCTGACATGTGGCAGCAGATGGTAGGGAAGATCGCTGTCGAGGTCCGGACCGAATTCCATGGTATGGGACAGGGCTGAAATACGGCTGATGACCCATTGGTCTTCGAGCCAGAACTCATCTTTCCCCCATCCTTCGACACCCGGCGGGTTCATGATCTCGAGGCCCGCATCGCGCAAGGCGTCGCGCATGCGGTCAAGTTTGAACCCTTGCGAGTCTTCGCTTTGAATATGCATGTCTAGTGTTCGCGCGACGCCCACGACGTGTTCGACCGGTGAGGTGATCTGGCTACCGACGGCATCCGTCGAGAACATGGCTTGCGACATGAGAATCGCCTTCACGAGCGGTTCAATCTCAAAGTTGTTCTCGACAAACACATTCGCGAATTCCGTGACGACGGCATCGGATGGGTCGTCGTGGATGAAGTACTCAAACAGGTTCTTCGCGACGTAGGCCGGCGCTTCCGGCTGCTCCAGTGTCAGATCGATGACCGTCAGGTAGTCCCAGTTTGCCGGTGAGACGCGATCGGGAAAGATCGTCTTGATGGTCTCGTCATGGTGAAGCAGGTCGTAAATGGGTCTGGCGTCTCGGTCGCTCTCCCGCAGGAGGGTGATGCCGGTGAAGGCACGTGCACCTTCCTTGATGTCTTCCTCGGTATAGAGAATGTCTCGCCCCAGCGTAAACAACTCCCAGAATTCCCGCGTGTAGTTTTCGTTTGGATTTTCCTTCGGACTGTTGGCGCCATCGAGCCAGATCAACATCAACGGATCGATCGTCAGTTCCTGAAGAAACACCCGATAGTCGCCAAGT
>JBMYUM010000111.1:0-10707 GCA_049605375.1 Phycisphaerae bacterium
AGGTGAGTGGTCGTACCATCGAAGAGGGGGAGGCATTTTATACGGTGCTGATCGAAGATGGTGAGTCCTTTCAGCGTTTGGATTACAGCGAGGGCAGTTGGGAGGGACCGCCTGAGGGGGCTTATTGCTTCTTCCGTACGCACATGCCGCACAAAGAGAAACGGAAACGCACGCTTGTCGACGATATGATGCTCCGTGCGTTCTTTGAACGTCTTAAGGATGAGACTGATCCCGTCCGTGTCCAGTTTCGTTTTGTTCTCGCGCTGATCCTCATGAGAAAGCGACTGCTTCGCTACGAAGGCATGGAGCGAAAAGAACAGGAATTCTGGATCATGAGATTTGCCGGTGAGGACAAGCGTCACCAGGTGGTCAATCCCTCGCTATCCGAGGCGGAGATTGAGTCCGTCAGTAAACAGCTGTCGGTCATCATGCATGCCGACATGGGTGAATGGTCGGACGATGAGCTTGATGATGCAGCCGGCGATACATCGACTTCCGATACGTCATCGGATGCCGAGGCTACTGATGCTACCGGCGTTGAAACGGTTGCGGCCGAAGCGGACGGCACAGCGAAGGACGAGCTAGAGGTGGACGATCAACAGGCGGACAAGCAAGAGGCGGGCGCGAAGGAGCACGAGAGCCATGAATCCTGAGAGTGTTCGGCGTCTGCGTCGGCTAGCGTCCCTTCCAGCCTTCCTGCTCTTGCTGCAAACGGGATGCGTGAGTACCGCGCCCGTTGTCATCAGCCAGGGGCCCGTGTTGCCCATGGATGATGCCATTGCGATTGTGAACCAGAACGTCGACCGTATTGACGGTACGTTACGGGCCTCCGGCGTGGTGGATGGCTATTATGAAGATGACAAGGGGCGAAGGCAGCCGTTTTCGATGGATGCTACGCTGTTCTTTTGTTCACCGACGTGCCTTCGGCTCGATATGAAGAAGCTGTTTGACAGGAAGCTTCAGGTTGGCGCAAACCTGGAGCATTACTGGTTGGACAACAAGCTGACCAATGAGTTTCTGTGCGGGAAGCATGGCGACCGGCAGACCCAGCGGCTGATTTTCCAGCCTGCCCAGTTGATCGAAGCCCTTGGTCTAACGCCGATTCCCCTTGACCTGGCGCGTCCCGGAGAAGCTGGACGCTACCAGCGGGCGACGGACAGCCATCAGAAAATCCTGTTCGTCGGTGAATCGAATGCTACCGGGCGTCAGTTGCAGAAGGAATACTGGATCGATCGAACAGAACCGCGGTTGGTTGGTAAGGTCGTGTTCCTAACACCGGACGGTCAGGAGGCGCTGGTTTCTGAACTAAGCGATTACCGCCGCGTGAGTCAATCGGGGCCGTGGCTGCCCCACTCCATCAAGGCGGTTTGGCAGGAACCTGATTCTGAAATGCGTTTCAAGATTAATCAGTGGAAGAGTTACCCCAACCTGAACTGTGCATCGATTCAGTTTGCGACGCCGGAGAGTTGTGATCAGTAACGCAAGCACCGTCAGCCCTATCCCACTCTTGCACCCGCGCCGATGGGTGGTGACCTTCATTTGCGGCTGCTTGCTCTTGGGCGTGCGTGTAGCCACTGGCCAAAGTGCATCGACGATGTCTGCAGCCGTGGCGGCCAACGTGGCTGTTCAAGATGATGTGGCTGTTCGGGATGGTGGTTCAGGCGAAACAACGGATGCGGCACGCGACCGCGTAGACGGAGAGTTACGGTTCGGTGCGTTCGGCGCGCAGGGGAATGATCAGAGTCTCTGGGTATTTCGACAAATCAAAGATGCACAGGAAGACAGTCTGGTTGTCTTTCTTGCCTACCGCGACTTTACGGCCGTCCGTGACCGGTTCTTTCCGCGACCGGCAGGCCCGATGGCTGGTACCGTAAAACTCCTTGCTTCCAGGGGGCGTCAACTTCACCTTTTCTTCGAGGACGGCTCACACCAGTCACTTGTTCCTCCAACGGGGTCGCTCCGTGGAATGGTTCCGCCGCGTCTTGTTCGTGATGCCAAGTTGCCGGGGGGTGTCATGCCCCGGGCGTTGTTCGGTGATGGTGACCGACTCTATGCGATCGTGACGACGCGTGAAGCGGCCACATTCTTCGATGCGGGCGACACGCCTTCACCGGATGCGAGCGAAGATCAGATTCAGCCGACTTCATCTCCGTCATCGCCGGATGGTGACGCTGTGCTCCGTCGTATGCCCGGTGATCCGGCAGCGGCGGGCGAGAAGGTCGAACTACCGACCAATGCAAAAGCATCAGCCGTTTCTCCCGTGCGTTTGCCGACGTTGCCTGACGTTCCCCTGGTTGTCCTGCGGCTGGACAATGACGGCTGGAAATTCGATCGAACTGCGCCTGGTGCGCTGCAGTTGACGGATCGCGTGACAACAGCATGGGTCAATCAGGGGGCCATCGGTCTGATCTTTGTCAGCCAGGAGGAGGCGGGTTCGACTCCACTTGGATTTGCGAGTCTCAACCGTGAATCGCCTTGGTTTGTGGAGCCGCTGGCGGGTGTGATGACGCGTCTTCGCGACGGTGTTGCCTTGCGCGATGCCCGTTTTACCTTTACGTTTGCAAGCAGCGGAGTGCGTGAGGCGGATGCGACGTCGGATGAAGACGCGAATCCCGATCCCCCGACGCCGGCTCGGCGCTTGCCTGAAGACTGGTCGGATGTGCAGGTGCTTGCGTTGATGCAATCATCGGATGCCACGCTTCCCACTCTCTTCGAGTTCGAGCGTGGTGAGGCTTCGTTTTCGACACGGAAACTCTCCACCGTACTACCTGATCCCCCGTTGAATCCTGGGCGTTCGCGGTTTGAACTCTCGATGACGGCCGAAGAGCAGCGGGCTTTTCTTGCATGTGGCGGTGCTGCGGTTTGGGTCCTGACAGATGAACACGTGATGATGGTGCAGGAATGTGCCGACTCTCCATTTGGTTGGGCGCGTTGGCGGCACGCTCCTGTGGAAGCCGATGCCGGTTCGGATTCTGAGGCGTTGTCGTCTTCCTCGCCCGATTCCGTTGTGCTTGTGAATGCGCCGCAGCCTGTCTCACCTTTGATTCCGCGCGCCATGTCCGGCATGTCGCGTACCATGCGGAATGTGATCGACTACACCATTCTGGGAATGTCGCTGTTGGTTGTCCTGGTTTGGCGTCGCGAACGATTGGCAACCGTACCTGATCTTGCATCAGATCAGGTGCTGGCTCGATTGTCGCAGCGTATTCTGGCGGCGTTCGTGGATCTACTGATTTTGGCGCCGGTTGGTGTGGCGGCATTCCTGCGATTCGCGCGCGTTGACTCACTGCTGGCACTCGAGTCATTCTCACTGGGTGACGAAACCGTGCCCGAAGCTTACTGGTTGCGTGCCTACCTGGGCATGGCCTTTGGCATGTACGGGTTTCTCTTTGAGGCCTCGATCGGCGCGACACCAGGCAAACGCCTGCTTGGCATGTCCGTGGTTCGCGAGGGCGGAACGACGGCCAGCGTGCCTGCGATCCTCTTTCGAAACCTGGCGCGTGTGATTGAGTTTCATTTCTTCCCGTTGATGCTGCTGGTGATGGTGACACGCGGTCGACAGCGATTGGGCGACCTGGTTGTCGGTACGCTGGTCATCGACGGTGATGCCTCAGACCGCAGTCCGGAAGACGATGCCGGCCCGCCGCCGACGGATCATTTCTCCGATACGGCGTAGGCACCCTGGCGTCCTCGCCTGCGTTGTTTCAGCTCTAAAGTCATTTTTTTCAATGGTTTATGTCTGGTGTGCGATTGGTGGCGATGGGTCGCGATGGGTTCGACCGTCGCCGGTGCCCGGCAAATTGCGCTTCAAACTTGGGCAACCTGATCCGATAATTTCACTCTTCTGCCGCACACGTCGATGAACATATGTGGACGTGTTCATTATTGGCCGTTGGATTCCGTCGCACCGCTTGCGCGAACATGCGCATGGCGACGCATTCAGGGCCTATTCGAGGTGATCGATCTGGCAACGATCAGAAGGCGGCAGGAAACATCACATGTACGGCAACTTCTTCGGACTTTCCAGTCTTCCATTCGAAGAGCGCGCAGATACCCGCTTCTACTTCGGTTCGACGAGTAGCGAAGAGGCGTTGGCATTCATGGAATATGAGGCCAAGTACGGTCGCGCACTGGCTTCTGTGATTGGTGCGGCCGGCACGGGTAAGACGCTCTTGCTTCGAACGCTGCTGATGCGCTTCGATACGAAGGACAAGGTGGTCGTCATCACCTGGCCTCATGAGAATCAAGCAAACGCGACCCGTGAAGTCTGTAAGTCATTCGGCGTGACGTTGCCCAGTAACTACACCCGTTCACGCGGGCTTGCACGTCTACGTCGTCACCTTCGTCGTTTTGCCAAGAACGGGCAGCGCGCAGTCCTGCTCATTGATCAAGCGGAGAACATGTCTCCGGACGATCTGGCCCATATCGAGGCGATGTCTGAATTGCAGGAGAACGGGCAGACGCTGCTTGCCGTCCTGTTGGTGGGACAGCCTCAGTTCCGCGATACGCTGATGTCACCTGATCTGTTGTCGCTTCAGCAGCGACTCTCCGGTGAACGCGTGTTGGCCCCGATGACCAACGACGAAACACATGCCTACATTGCTCATCGTCTGAAAGTCGCCGGTGCCGCTGATCCATCCCTATTCCAAACGGAAGCCGTTGATCTGATTCACGAAGCATCTCATGGCATTCCTCGCTTGATCAACAGCATGGCGAATGAGGCGGTGTTGGCTGCGTATGGTAAGTCGCAGAAAATAGTCACACTTGAAATGGCGCAAGAGGTCGTCAAGCCCTGGTTGGACCTTGAGACGACGAACGCGCCGGTTGCGGGCAAGATCTCGAGTGATGCATCCATGCCGCGTGCCAATGTGCTGGCATCCTCGGAATCGTCAACGTTATCGATAGGCCCGGATAAGAATACACCGGCGACACTTGATGATTCGCTTCCGTGGGATTCCATGCCTGATGGCGATGACGCTTCTACGTTCTCGACCGGATCGAACGGTGGTGGTACGACGACGGCGGGGGCCACATCGGTTGCACCAGACATGCGTGTCACGCTCGACCGTAAGGTCGACGAGCAGTTGTCGACGGCTCCGGCGGTGGTCGGTGCCAACGCCATGCTGGATATGCTTCAGCGTGCCACGGCGCATGCCGAACGCGTCGGGGCGACCAACGAGGCCGGCCTGCTTCAGGCGAAAGCTGTCGAAAAGCACCTGTCGATTCTGACGGCGCAGGCAGAGCGACTGGGAGCGGAGATCTCACAATCCGTTCAACGAAACGATGCATACGCGTACGAACTGTCGGGACGCCTCGATGAACAGTTGGCCAAGTATCGCACACAGATCAGTGCCCTTGAAAATGAACTGCTGACAGTCACCGATCAAACGAAGGTCGCTGACGCCCGTATCAAGGAAATCCAGCAGATTGCCCATGGTGCGGAACAGGTGGAAGCTTCGCTGAAGACCACGGCTGAAGGTCTGGCGGATCAGGCGGACGTCGTCCAGGCTCGAATCTCGGCAGCCATGATGGAAACCGAGGCTCTGGCAGCGGCGAACGACCGAGCCGAGATCATCCTGACGCGTGTCGATGATTCGAACGTACGTCTCGAAGCCAATGTTGCTCAGGTTGAGCAGCGGATGGCTGAACAGCAGCGTGCTTCCGATCAGCTGACGGCTGAATCCGAAGCGCGGCGCCAGCAGATCGACCAATTCTCAGAGTCATTGCTTGTCGATGCCCGACAGCAATTGGAGAAGTCAATTGACGGCGCTCTGACGTCATTTGAGCACCGTCTTGCCGAAAAGATGGCGGCTTCCGAGAAGTCCATGCGCCGACTCGAAGAACGATACGTAGAGATCGAAAAGCTATCGGAAAAAATGCATGGCGGCCTTGTCGAGCGGGAACGTCGGCTCGAGCTCATGGTTCAGCGGTTGGAAGACGCCGGGGCACAGACTGCGGATCTTGATACCAGACTGCGCACGATCATGGAGACACACGATGATCGGGTGGCGCGCGGACAGAAACTTCTCGGCGACGTGGAAGCTGGGTTTGTTCAAGCGGAAAGACTGCAGCGTGGCCTGTCGAACCAGCTGGCCGACATCGGTCGCGCCCACGATGAGGCGAGCGATATACGCAGTCAGATTCTGGCGTGCAAGCCGGTCATTGCCGACATGGCGAACTACCTGAGTGAATCAGAAGAAAAGTACGGCAAGCTGGAAGACGTACTGACTCGCGCGGAGATTGTGCATACGGACTGGTCGCACCAGATGGCGGCCGGGCAGGTTCGGGCCGAAGAACTGCAGGCCCAACTGGCAAACGCTTCAGAGGAACTGCAGGCCACCGCGATTGACATTCGCACCCGTCT
Source organism: Phycisphaerae bacterium (assembly GCA_049605375.1). Classification (GTDB taxonomy): domain Bacteria; phylum Planctomycetota; class Phycisphaerae; order UBA1845; family UBA1845; genus JADFOB01. The sequence continues at coordinate 6,365 of JBMYUM010000111.1, forward strand.
GCGTGCAGAGGCCGATAGCGCGGTCGACGATATGCGGGGTGCCGCACGCGAGGCGGAAGCGCAAGTTGATCGGGAAATCGGCCGTTGTCTGGAAGATGCCCGCGAGCAATCAGGGGCACTCATTCGCACGACGAAGAGTGAACTCGAAGCCACGAGAGACGTGATGAAGCAGACGATCGATGAAACACGATCGGCCTGCGAGGAATCGACCCATCGACTCAAATTCGAATCGGAGGAAGCACAGACGCGTTATCGTTCTATGCATGAGCAGGTATCGAGTGCGATGGGCTCGCTGGCGCAAGAAGCTGAAGCCAAGATTGGGAAACTCAACTCCCATCAGGCAGCGGCCAGTCAGGTCATAACGCGTTTGTCCACGACGACGCAGGAAGGTCATCAACTGCTGACGCAGAGCAGCAAGACGCTCTCCGACATTGAATCCCGCGTTGAAGAAACCACGCAGAGGGTTGATGGGCAACTGGATGCAACGGAGAAGCGGCTGAACGAAACGCTGGCAACGGCCGATCGCGTTGAACGGATGATTGGGGATGTCTGGGCGCTGTCAGAGCATGTTGAAGTGGCCACCACTTCGCTACGCGCCGGCTACCAAGATTTGAAGCCGCTGGCGGACGAAGTGTCGGCGATCACTAATGACGGTGAAGCGGTACGTGTCGCGTTGCAGTCGGAGTCAAAGAAAGCGGAGCAGACGATCCAGACGCTTAAGCGTCGCGGTGGGCAGATGAGCGAACTCATCGAGCGTCTATCTGCGGCGAGCAAGGTGATGCGAAATGCCAACACGCTCCAGGAATCGCTGCAGGGACTTCTTGATCAGTCCGGCACCATGATCGAGACCATGCAGCAACAGGTATCCACCGGTGAGCAACGCCTTGCATCGTTCGGGGAAGAGCAGCAGAGAGCCATGATCGCATCGGCTGAGACTGCGAAGTCCGACATCAATGATGCACTTGATAAGGCATCGGAGACGGAAGTCGTGATCCGCGAGTTGATGGGACAGGCGATGGAACTGACCAGCCGATACGATGGCGCATTGGATACGTCGCAGCAGGTACTCGGACAGATGGAACAGGTGTTTACTGAAGCGGGAGCCACACGGGAAGAGATCGGCGACCTGTTAGCAGCGTTCGAAACGCAGATCGCGAGTGTCGGCCAGTCGATTGGTCAGCTCGAATCCAGGGCGATCGAACTCGAGCGAACGGTCGCAGATGCGACCAAGCAACCCGCAACGCTGATCGAAGCCGCACAGGAACAGGCTGCACAGCTCGAACGGGTTTGCACCGCCGTTAAGAAGGTATTTGCTTCACTTTCACAGAGGGCTCTGGAGGCGAAAGCGGAAGCGGATGCCTGCCGTGACGCCAGCCACAAGGCGACTACGCATGCGAAGGCGATGAAGTCGGTTTCCGATCAGCTTCGCGACAATCTTCAGGCGTGGATTGAAGAGGCGACGACCGTTCAGACGCGATTGGAACGCACCATTCAACGTGCACCGTCCATCTCGCAGACGCACTCGTCTGCGGTTCTGGAATCGCTGACTGGCGGATTTGAACACGATGTTCAGGACCGGATGAAGATGCTTCGATCGCCCGAGGCCGTCACGACAGCGCGAGCGGCGACAACGCCCGTTGATACGGCACAACCGGTAGGGACAAGTGAGCATCTCTCCCCGGGGACAACGCCCACCACCAAGCCCAACGGCAAGACGGGGAACAGTCAACGAGCGGAAGAGATTTCGGCCTTGCTGAATGAAGCCAAGCGACGTGCATAGCACGCACTGTATCCGTGGATCGGTGAGTCAGACCTGATTCCCCGATCACCGGTTCTCTCTAGACGTTCGCATTTGAATCTGACTCAATCAATGCGCGGATGGACTTGAGTTCCTTCTCCAGTTGACGGATTCGCTGCACGTACGCCGGCAGTTTGATCATCGCTGCCATGGCTCGCTTGGCGTCCTGGATCGGGTGAGCGGGCGAGCCCAAATAGACTTTCCCACCCTCAAGATTACCGGCGACCCCGGCCTGTGCGCCCACGGTGGCATTGTCACCGATGGTCAAATGACCCGCGGTACCTACTTGCCCCGCCATCGTCACGTGCCGTCCGATTGTGGTTGAACCGGCAAGCCCCACCTGTCCGACAAACATGCAGTCCTCACCGACCTGGCATCCGTGTCCTATGGTTACCTGATTGCTGAACTTGGTGCCGTTGCCGATCGTCGTTGTCCCCAGGGTGGCACGGTCAATGGAGCAGTTGGCGCCGATCTCGACGTCATCGCCAAGAATAGCACGCCCGACCTGAGGGATCTTCATCCACTTTTCACCGACGGGGGCGTAACCGAGTCCGTCTTCGCCGATCACACTGTTGGCGTGAATGGTGCAGCGATCTCCGATCTGTGAATCGTCGTAGATCACGACATTCGGAAACAGCGTGCATTCCTTTCCGATCGTGGCATGCGGGCCGACAAATGAACCCGGGTAGAGGTTGCAACGTGGTCCGACCTTCGCGCCTTCGGAAATGGTGACGTAAGGCCCGATGTTGACGCCATCTCCGACTTCTGCGCTCGGATGAATAACCGCCTTGTCGGAGATTCCCCATTGTGGATGAGACCGGTGGCCGTGCAGCCCGATCAGTGCCGCTGTCATGGCGGCGTATGGGTTGTCGCATCGAACGGCCGAGACGCCGTCCGGCACATCGATTCCGGGCATCACCAGAACCGCGGCTGCTTTCGTCTTCTGCAGGGCGTTCAGGTATTTGTCGTTGGCCAGAAACGAAATGCAGTCCGGACCGGCGTTTTCAAGCGTGTCCAGCCCTTCGATATCCCGGTCTTCGCCCTCGAGCGTCACATTGAAGCCCTGCTGGGCGAGGCTTTCGCATAGTTCGCTGATCTTCAAGGTTTCTTAACTTTTTTGATGGGGTTGGGAAATTCAAGCATCCGATCACCGAATTCTCATTGGCGGTACCGATGCTGTCAAACCCGCCGATTGTCTGCCCGGATTCCTGGAATGTGCGACCGCCCGGCGGATTTGTTGGTCAGCAGGATCGCGCGTAGACTGTCGGTAACGCGTGCGGTCTGTTCTGTCTGTTTGGTCGATTGGGGTTGAATTGGAAACGATTTTCTGGCTGACGTTCGGGGTTTTTGCAGTTGCATCAAGCTGCCTCGCGCTTTACGGGCTGCATCTCTACGCCCTTCTGATCCTCTTCGCGATACGCTCCAGGCGACGCCGCGATCACCAGCGTGCGGAAATCGAACGATATCAGCAGCAGACACCGCCCGACGCGTGGCCACTCGTCACGAGCCAAATCCCTATTTACAACGAGGCGGAAGTCGCGATACGGGTCCTCGATGCCGTTGCCGCCATTCGCTACCCGGCGGGTCGTCATGAGATTCAGGTGCTGGATGACAGCACCGACCACACGCGAGACATCGTTGACAAGGCCGTCTCCCGTCTTCGAGAGCAGGGTGTGGACATCCGCACGGTACGCCGGGAAGACCGGGCGGGCTACAAGGCGGGTGCGCTCTCGCACGGTCTCGAATCGTCGAAGGGCGAGTTCGTTGCCATCTTTGATGCCGATTTCGTACCGACCGACGATTTCCTCGAAGTGCTCGTACCGCTCCTCGCAGCGGATCCCAAACTTGCCTGCATGCAGGCTCGATGGGGCCATCTCAATCGCAACGAATCATGGCTGACCAAGGCGCAGGCATTGGGTATCGACGGGCATTTTGCCATCGAGCAGGGGGCGCGGGCGTGGAACGGCCTCATGATGAACTTCAATGGCACCGCGGGTATCTGGCGGAAGGCGGCTATTGACGATCCGGCAGTTGGAGGTTGGAGCGGTGACACGCTCACGGAAGACCTCGACTTGTCATACCGCGCCCAACTGGCTGGTTGGCGCTTGGACTACTGCATGGATCTTGAGTGTCCGGCCGAACTTCCCGGTACGGTTCCGGCGTTGAAGAGTCAGCAGCGGCGTTGGGCCACGGGTTCCATTCAAGTCGCCTGTAAGTTGCTGCCGCGTATCTGGCGTGCTCGACTTTCCATTGCAGAGAAACTTGAAGCAACGCTCCACCTGACGCATTACTCCGTTTCGTTCTGGATGGTTGTGCTCGCGCTCGTGGCGCGGCCTGTGCTGCTGTTCATCAGTGACAAGCAACTCTATGCCGATTGGGCCTGGATCGCCTGGTCCGTCATCCTTGTATCCGCCTTCGCGCCTTCGTTTGTTTACACCTATGCCCGTTACAGTCTCGGGGGTCGTTTTTCCGGGCTGGCATTGATTCCGTCCATGTTTGTACTGGGTTGCGGACTCTGTCTGAGCAATGCGATGGCTGTCATGCG
>JBMYUM010000112.1:0-10675 GCA_049605375.1 Phycisphaerae bacterium
ACGTCGCCTCGTATGCAGAATCACTGGCCGGTGCGCTGGGTTGCAGTAAGGCAGTCTGCACCAGTGTCTACAACGCCGGCTTGCTGCATGACATAGGTAAAGTCGGGGTACCGGACGGTATCCTGATGAAGCGAACCCCGCTGACCCCGTTGGAGCAGATGGTTCTCGAACAGGTTCCACTGATCGGAACCCGAATTGTGGATCATATGAGAATTCTGGAATCCGAAATCCAGATCATTCGGCATCAGCGCGAACACTTCGACGGCTCAGGAACACCGTCGGGCTTGAAGGGAGACCAGATTCCCATCGGTGCCAGAATCATCATGGTAGCGGATGCCTTCGATGCCATGACAACCGACCGGGTCTACCGCGCACGCATGCCCGTCGAACAGGCGCTTGCGGAGATCAACAGGCTTGGCGGAACACAGTTCGATCCCCATGTTGCCGCCGCCTTGCAAAAGGTCTTCTTCAAGAACCGACCCAACTGGGAGTCGAGGATACGAGACGCGATCGTCGCCGCGCGCGTTCCGAGCGGCGAAGGGTTGAGCTACGCAGCGGAGGGGTTCAACCCCGCGCTCGAAGGTCAATCTTCATAGCGTCCGGCAATCCAGCCTGATCATTCCCCGAACGAATTCTGCAAACCGGCGAAGTCCGGCAAGCCGATGACACCATCGCCCGTCTGCTCAAAGAAGCAGCAGGGAGACGCAGGGCCTTCCCCATCACTGATGATACATTCATAGAACGCACTGTAGTCGACCAGATCGACAAACCCGTCGCCGGTAAGGTCGAACGCGATGTCACACGCGTCCGGTGTGCCTGACAAATTGCAATCGTCGACGAGCCCGTCGGCAATATCGCATTCATCCGGAACACCGTTTCCACCCAACAGCGTGCCGCAGTCTCCGCATCCGGCAAGTTCGACCACAAGCACGCAGCTCGTATTCCACGTTTGGTCGGCCTGGCAGCACAAGGGGTCGAATGCACAAACACAAGCCTCGACCTCGGGGTTGGTGCAGCCGGGTGAGTCATGTTCTTCGCAGCAGTTGCTCGGCCCCCAGCCGCAATCTGAACTGTTGCCATCCTCAATGTCGCAGGCATCAGGGATCAGGTTGTCGTTGCAGTCGGGCACCAGGCCAACCGCAATGTCGCAAATATCAGGGAACTGGTTGTTGTTACAATCGGCCGCGGACTCGCAATCGTCAGGAACGCTGTTGAAGTTGCAGTCGTTGTTGGTCAGATCGCATGCATCAATGCGTTGATTTCCATTGCAATCGTCGCACGCGGGATCGCCATCACAAGATGCAAGGTCACAACTGTCCGGAATCGAATTGTTGTTGCAATCTCCCTCACGATTCAAATCGCAGGCGTCAGGACGAAGGTTGTTGTTGCAGTCCGGCACGGACCCGTCGGCGACTTCGCAGGAATCGATGATCGAGTTTTCGTTGCAGTCTTCGCCGACGCCGAGAAAGAGATCGCAGATGTCCTGGATACCGTTGTTGTTACAGTCGTCGGCGGACTCGCAAATGTCGAGAACGGAATTGTTGTTGCAATCGGCATCGACCTCGTCAAGCTCGCATATATCAAGCACGCCGTTTTGATCGCAGTCGTCCTGCGGCTCACAGATGTCGAGCGCAAGGTTGCCGTTGCAATCTGCCGCTGAACCCGCCTTGATTTCATCCACATCCGGAACACCGTTTTCGTTGCAGTCGGCAGGGATCTTCAAGAAGTACACATCCTGCCCACCGGTGAACGTCGCGCTGTAAGTAAGGTATGCGTAATCGTCATGCGAGATCATGTCGAAGTAATCGCCCATCTTGTTCTGCTGTGGCCAGCCGCGATGACTGTCAAAAATGGGAGTCATGGAGCGTTCCTCACTCCAAGTCTCACCGGCATCAATCGAAAACGTATAGTACAGCTCACATAAATTGTCGGTGAGGGTTGCGCGCGTATCGAGCCAGACGACATCGATGCGACCACTTGGCGCGACGGACATCGTGGCCATCCATTGCCAGGAACCTTCCACCGGCGGGTCAGAATTCACGCGAAGAGGATTTGAGAACGTGGCGCCACCGTCCTCGCTGCGCAGAAAGTGAACGTCCATCGGATCATCTTCGAATAGCACCACCGAGGACAACAGGTACACGTTGCCACGACGGGAGGACTTGGAATGATCGGTCGCGATCCAGACTTGCCCAAGAAGGCCCGCCGGATTTGGTCCGCCACCGATACCGCCGGTGACACCACCGAAATTCCTCAGCACGACCTGCTCAAAGACAACCGGGCGATCGGCATCTTTGGCACTGTCGGAACGGGCAATCGCAACCGTGGGTCCGTTGACGACGCCGGCGACATACAATTCACCGTCAGGCCCGACGCTCAACGTACCAAATCGAGGTGAGAACTGAATCTCGACAGGCTCTTCAAAAGTCACGCCACCGTCCGTGGAGCGATTGAAGATGCGATTGCCACAGCAACCGGCGAACAAACTCCACCCCTGGTAGATATGGCCACGGCCGATGCTGTCGGTACGGTCAATGGCCACCCATTGCTTGTCGCCGCCAAATGCAAAGGCCGACTTGCCCCACGTCTTTCCACCGTCAATCGAAGTGAAACTGTCCGTGGTGAACCCGTTGACGGTCGTCAAACTGTTGTAATAGAAGTTGCCGTCGGCATCGAAGTCCAGAACAGGGTCGCTGCGAAAAATACCGGGCTCGATGACGCCTGGGAACGTCCACGAATCGCCACCATCTTCAGAGAACGCAAAACCAGCCTGTCGAAAGCTGTTATTGATCGTGTCGAACTGACGCCAGCCGATAGCCATTCGATTCGGATCGGTTGGGTCAACTGCAATCGAAGGCTCGTTGCCGGCATCAAACGGAATGTCCACGCCGAACTCGTCGACATTCACCTGCGTTGGTGCAAACGGTTCGCACGTCGATGAGCCGAAGACCTTCAAATAGAAACCGGCATAGAGCGTCGGACCAAAACTCGCCTCGCAAGGCACCGTCGGGAAATCATAGACGTCGTCCGTAAACCCGATCTCCGCCGGCATGCCGATTGGGATGCCGGCCTGCGCCGTTGAAAAGCTGATCTGCATCCAGCCTTCCATCGGAAGGTCACGACCCTCACCCGAAAAATCATGACGAATGGTGAACACGCCGTCGTCAGGCAGGTCGTACGTTTGCGCGCTGCCTGCGATGACAACGCCACCGTCATTGGGGCAACCATCGTAAAGGGCGACGTCAACCGAAAAGCCCGCGCCCGTACCGTTCCCACCACCCGAAACCATCACTTCATAGGCCGTCATCAGACAAGTTGTTGATGTGAATACGGAAAAATCGTCTGCAATCGTCCGCCCTGCGCCGGGCGCAAACAGAATCGTATTCGAAAAATTGCTGTAAAGAAGCGTTTCCTCTTGTTCACCGGCAACGACATCAGATGACGGCATTTCTCCGATACGACGCACGACGACGTCCGTCGGAAACGCGGTCACTAGAGAGCGATCATCAGTCACTCGTCGCGGGAAAGGAACGGATTCGGTATCAACATGTCGCAAGGAACGTCCCGAAATGGTGCCGTCGATGACGGAAAGCCGTTGCCCCGGTTCGAGTTGCAAGGGGCGCCAACGCTGCGGAGGTTGCGCAGGACCGACGACACCCTCCTCGTGCGCCTTCCCGGCCAACGGATGATCCGCATGATCCGTCATCGATTCTGATGGCTCGGGGCCCATCCCCACGGCGAACAGCGAAACGGTGCTGGCAAAACAGAGCGTGACGACAATCGGATTGATCTGTACTCGCATGGTATTTTCCCCTCGCCGGTCGAACAGGGTGGCGTTTCGACCTCGACTACATCATAGCCTGCCGGGCATGAAGGAACGCATTACTTTTTGCTGGAATTTGTCCGGGCAACAACCTGACAACGTGTCGATACGTTTCCTCGGACGCACAAGACACGGGACATCCTGTCAAAACTTCCCAGGGCTCGTATCGATTTCGCTCTACAGAACGGGAATCTCAACCAGCGAACCGCGCCCGCGTTACACCGCGTAATCGAGACGCCCGCGGCATCGCTTTTTCTGGATATTCGTGAAAATGATTGGCGGACTCACCGATGATGTTCGCGACCGCCGGGCCGATTGCGTCTCGCTACACCGACGATTCCATGAATCGCAGCAATGTGGAAGACAATCGGGAGGCTCGACCCATCAAGTGTGATAGGTGGTAATCAAACAGGCGAAAACACCCCAGGGATGCCTCAGCCCAACGACGATCCTGCAACGCCTGAAGTGTCTTTTCGGAGAGCGGTCGGCACTCGCGCTGTCGAGCATGGCAGGAATCGCAGAGGACACCACCGGCCAACGATGAAAAATGCCCGAGGGAGGTGTGGTCTCCGCAGGATACACAAGCCCCGAAACGTGGGAGCGAACCGATCTCTTCGAGAAAGGTCACCTGCACGTCGACAATAGCAGGCAAGACGTCATGGCCGCTGGCCAAGGCATGCAGCGAGCGCAGCAATTGGGCAAACGTGCGGCGATGTGGATCCCAGTCTTCCGTAAGGACGGCAACCATATCAACCATGTACAGGGCGCCGTAAACAGACGTCAGACGATCTCGAATTCCAATCAACGGTACGGTTTGCTTGAACTCGAACAGACGTGACAACCCCTCCTGGCGTTCGGAGCGGGTCGAGAAACTCGCTTTGCCGACATCCAGCAAGTCCAGTCCCGGCGAAAAGCGAGTCTTGGTCGTTCGTCGAACACCCTTGGCAATAGCGCGTACCTTGCCGTGGCCCGCCGTCAACAGAACCGCGATCTGCGATGTCTCAGAATACTCAAGCTGGCGCAAGACGATGGCATCGTCCGTAATCGTTGCCATGACCCGATCTCAACCGAACCCGAAGAAGTAGGCGACAATATGGAATGGCAGCAGAGTTCGCGGGGCAATCGCCCCTGACAAAGCACTGGTCTCGAATCTAGCCTGCGGCACCGCTTGATACGAGATGGTGCCATACCAGTGTCTTTATGTTAAACAATGCGTGAACAGCCATAACGGAAACAACCGACCCCGTCCGCTCGTATAGAACGCCCAGCAGAACACCCATCAGAAACAGAGCCGGTAACGTCTGGGCGACCGACATGTGAACCAGAGCAAAGGCGCCCGCCGTCATCACGATCGCCAAACCGCGTCGTCGCAATTCACGGAAGAGAAATGATTGCAGAATCCCGCGAAAGAACAACTCCTCGCAAACAGGAGCCACGACCGCAGCGCCGATCCAGAGAAACCACTGAACCTGTGGCGCACTGGTGTCCTCCAGGGATTGCAGCGTTGAGTGTTCAGGCAAAATGATGTCCGGCGATAACGCGGTGATCAACATCACGGTGCCTGCCAGGACAAGAGGGCACCACCCCATGGCAAGTATCGTGATAACGGCAACTGGAACAAACGTCCCCGAACCCTGACCAAGGAGGAATGGCCCGACCCCGCCCCGAAAGCGCCGGGCCACGATGACAAGGCACGCGATCCCACCCGAAAGTTGAGCGACGTTGCTGGACAGAATCGCGCCAAGCGGTGACGCTGTTGAATCCTTTCCTTCCGGAATCAGGAGGGCGAGGCAAACGTAGGCGGCCAGGAAATAGCATGTGGCGATCCAGACCAGATCAGTCGGCAAGAGCCGATGGCGCCGAACAGGTAACGCCAGCAATCCTTGGCCAGGCTGTGCACGCCGAAGGGCAAAAAACAGCGCCAGGCCAAGAGCCAGAGATAGCCCGATGATCACCCGATCGATAGCATGAAGCCAGTCGACAGTCGCAGAGACATCCGCCGATTGAGCAAGTTGCGTCGGGATCGCCAACGTAAAGGCAGCAGGAACGGTCAACATCATGAGTACGATACTGGACGAAATCCTCGCCAACAAACGCAAAGAGGTGGCACGAACCCAATCGGTCGTGCCGCTCGAAAGCGTCTGTGCCCGAGCCCACGAAGCGGGAGCCTGCCGGGATTTGCGCGCCGCACTGACCGCGCACTCACCTCATGGCATCCATTTGATTGCCGAAGTGAAGCACAAATCACCGTCCGCCGGAGTGATCGTGGAAGATTTCCAGCCACGTGAAATCGCAATGACCTACGAGGCGAGCCGGGCGTCCGCCGTTTCCGTGCTGACCGACAGAGAGTACTTTGGCGGCGAATTGGAGCATCTCTCGATCGTCAAGCAGGCCGTCAAACTCCCGGTACTCCGCAAAGAGTTCATCGTTGACGAGTATCAGATCTTTGAAGCCCGGGCGGCCGGTGCCGATGCCATCCTTCTGATTGCAGAGGCTCTCGGTGTCGAAATGGTGGCTTCATTGCTACCGGTGGCCCAGTCCCTGGGCATGACGACGCTCATTGAATGCCACGAAGAGAACAACCTGCGACAGCTCATCGATCGCATCGGCCCTGCAGGCGATACATTCCTCTACGGCATCAACAATCGGGATCTCAAGCGGCAGGTGACCGATATTGCGACAACGCGGCAGTTGGCGTCCTTACTACCGGAAGGCACGCCCTTCGTGACGGAAAGCGGCATTCGCACGCGTAAAGATGTGCAGGAACTGATCGGCATGGGGGCGACCGCCATGCTCGTTGGCGAGGCGATTCTCAGCCACCAGCCACGCGAGGCCAAGATACGCGAACTGCTGGGCGAATAGGACTCCGGGAATGGGGCTCGGGGAATAGGATGGTGACCCGCCGGGAGACCCTAAACGCGTGCGCGCTGCCCCACCAGATCAAACGGATCCGTGAAGCGAGCATCGGCGAAAGCCTTCGTCCGCGTCCGACAACTCACACAGCGATCACAGCCTCGAAGGCGACCACGCGACGTCGGTGGTGACACGCATGTCCATGTCCGTTCAAAATCTACGCCAAGGTGAACGCCCAGTTTGATGACCTCGGTATACGACCGATGCAGGAGCGGAAGGTCGAGCTCAATATCGAAGGTCGAACCGCAAAAGAAGCGAATGCAGGCGTTCAAGTCGTACGCGAGCGCCTGCAGGCCTGGAATTCCCGCCTCCGTCGACGGAAGACCAAGGTGGACCGCACCCTCCACACCGGAGAGCCCCGATACCAGTCGCCGCGCACCCTTGCGAACCGCCGCCTGCGCACCGGCCCACACCAGTGAACCCCATGTACCGGAAAGGCCCGCTCCGTCGAGAACGGTCGATCCGACCAGCCCGGCTCCATTCTCGAGCTGCTGCTCCACGCCGAACGTGCCTGCTATCTGCTGCTGGAGCTGAAGCGGATAGTTCATGTCCACGTGGACAACCTGTAGGTCCTGGGTGCCTTCAACCAACCGACGAATGGCATCGAGTTCGACCTCCGCTGCACGCTGTCCGAAATTGACATGCAAGAGGGTGATTCGATGTGTCTTTGCAACACACGCAGCAGCGACGGCACTCTTGATGCCGCCGCCAGTCAGAACAATGGCCGATTCCACGTATTGGTGCTCCCGGAACTCAAAATGCTGGGCGTCGGACGGCATCTAGCGCGACCGAGCTTCCTATCTTGCCATATCGGCCGAATGTGCCACGCCGCTGCAGGCGGCCGAACGACGGCGGTCAATCACTGCTCTTGCGAAAGGCGAAGGCGATCGATAGGCTTTCGCTCTCCTAGCAAGAAAGGGTGAATCATGCCTGAGATACAGCCGTTTTCAGCCATCCGTTACGATTTTGAGCGCTCTGGGGGCAATCTGACCGACTTGATCGCACCACCCTATGACGTGCTCGATCAGGACGATAAAGACCGACTGTTGGCCGCCAGCAAACACAATGTCGTTGCGGTTGATTTGCCTCATGTGCCGCCGAAGGCCGCAGGCCCGGATGCGGTCTACCAGCAAGCGGCCCACCAGCTGGAAGCCTGGTTGGCAGAAGGCGCCCTGGTTCGAGACGCGGAACCGGCCGTCTATCTCTATCATCAGACTTTTACCCATGCCGGTCAGTCCTACACACGACGGAAGTTCTTCGCTCGCGTACGCCTCACGGAATTCAGCGAAGGCCAGGTCCTGCCTCACGAAAAGACCTTTGGTGGCCCCAAGGAAGACCGGTTGGCCCTCATGAAGGCCACCAAATCGCAGCTCTCGCCAATTTTCGGGCTGTTCTCAGATCCCGAAGATGCCGTCAACAAGGCCTTTGAAGCAACGGCTGCCCGAACACCGGACGCCACCGGCTCACTGGATGGAACCGACAACCGGCTCTGGATCGTGCGCGATGACGCAACCATCGGCCAACTCCAGCAGATCCTCGCTGACAAGAAGGTCTACATTGCCGACGGTCACCATCGCTACGGCACGGCGCTACTCTACCGGAACTGGTACCGCGAAGCCTTCGCCGACACCTTCAGCGACAGCCATCCGTCCAATTACTGCATGTTTGTACTCGCCAGCATGGATGATCCTGGATGCTTGATCCTGCCCTACTATCGCACCGTCGCCGGTGTCGATCGTGAATCCCTGTTGGGAATCTGGTCAGACGGCGTTGAAACCTGCGATGCCGGCGAGGCCGATGCCATCCTGCATGACGGCAAAACCGGAACGGAAACGCCCGTGAAATACGCGCAGCGTCAGAAGCTGCATGACCTTGAAGCAGGTCAGGTTGAGCCATGGTACGACCTTGATTATGCCTATCTGCATCGATATCTGATCGAAGATCGATTGGCCGGCGCCTCCGGCCAGACCCCGGACATCAAGTACGTAAAATCTGAAGAAGATGCCAAAAAGGTCGCGGCGGAAACGGGCGGGACAGCTCTGCTCGTAAATGCCACACCGATGGCACATCTGCAGGCCATGAGTCTTGCCGGGGGACTGATGCCGCAGAAAAGCACATACTTCCATCCCAAAATCGCGACAGGGCTGGCGATCAATCCGCTGGCGTGATGAATTCAGGCCGCGCGGCGACACAGACATGAGCTGAATCGCCTGTGTCTCGCGTGGCATACATTTCCGGACGTCATGCGGTCCGAAAACAAACGCCATCGGTGGTGCTCAGGCTTGTCGAAACTTGTCCGGCAAGCCGCCTCCCGCAAATAGATGGCGGTTCCCCCCGAATTTACCGGTGAATTCCTGAGCCGTTCCGCGCCGGGCGTGCGTCCGGCTTGCTATAGTGCAGCGGGGATTAGAGTGTTATAGGGGGTTTGGTCATGCCGGAAGCAAAGCCGAAGCGGCGTACGCCGCGACAGCTCATGTTCTACATATTGAATGATTGGATACGACCCATTGCCGTGGTCGTGATCATCGCCTTCTCATTCCGTTCCGCCATCGCGGATTGGAACGATGTACCCACGGGGTCCATGAAGCCGACGATTCTCGAAGGTGACCGCATCGTGGTCAACAAATTGGCATACGATTTGAAGCTGCCCTTCACGCGATACCACCTCCTGGAATGGGAGGCACCGGATCGGGGCGACATCGTCGTGTTCTACGCGCCGGATTCCGGTACCCGTATGGTCAAGCGAATTGTCGGACTGCCTGGCGATACGATCGGGTTGTTCGAAAATCAGTTGTTTATCAACGGTCAACGAGTCGACTACCTGCCGCTCGCCGACGGAGAGAACGCTGACGTTCAATCCATGCAGCAACAGGGCCACCGGTTCGCGACGGAAATTCTCGGCGAACATGAACATGCGGTGATGCTCACGCCGGGCGTTGGCTCTCGTCGTACGTTCAGGCCAATCGAAGTTCCCGAGGGTCATTATTTTGCCATGGGCGATAACCGTGATAACAGCCGCGACTCGCGCTGGTTCGGCTTCGTTCCGAGAGATGTGATCGTCGGCAAAGCCGTCGGTGTTGCCATGTCTCTCGATCCGGACTATTGGCGTCTGCCCAGATGGAACCGCTTTTTCCACGAACTGCAATAGTGGCCGCCGGCGTCATTGCAGCCAGACCAAGCTCCTAGCATGCAAAACAGATACCCATGCCATTTTCGGTGCCCAGGCAAACGTATGGCATGGGTCTTTCTATTTTGTTTCTACGCATGCTCCTCGGCATTCGCACAGCTCGTCGAGACCGGCGGATCATTTGATGCTGCCCAACGCCTCGACTTGATATTGCAGACCATTGACGCATCACGCTTGCCGGCACTCGTCGGAAAAGACCAATGGCAGCATATCGTCAAACGACATCAACAACCGGTACTGTGGTCGGCCAATCAATCCGAGTTTCATAGCCGCGTGAACCGAATGTTCGACGATGCGGGCATTTCGCATTTCGACTATTTCGGCCCCAGCGACTTCAGCCTCTGGCACCTGCGCGGCGCGTTCCCCAAAGTACGAATTGCTGATGGTAGGGTTACGCATGTCGGCCTTTTCCCTGAAGAGCATGGCGGCCGGTGGTTTGTCCGCGGAATTTTGGAAGGTTCGCCGGCAAGCAAAGCGGGCATTCTTGTTGGCGATGAAATCCTGACCGCCAACGGAAAACCCTATGAGCCTTTCGTTCACATCGCCGACAGAGAAGGCGAGCCGGTTCGCTTCGTGCTCGCACGAAAAGAAGGCGAAATCTATACCACCACCATGACACCCATTCGCGAGAGCCTCTACCACGCACTGCAGGTCGCGATCATGCGTTCGATCCGTACGGAAGAATTTCGCGGTCGAAAATTCGCCTATGTGCATGTGTGGACGCTTCTAGGAAAAGGGAAAGAGTTCAAGCA
>JBMYUM010000113.1:0-10662 GCA_049605375.1 Phycisphaerae bacterium
ACCGGCTGCGAAAGTAGCCAGCCGCCCATTCCATCACCCGCATGAGGCCGGCACGCCCGGAGGGGCCGTTGCCATCCTTTTTCCCACCGGCATCCGGCGAGAACTTGAGTTCGATGCCCGCTTTGTCTGCCAGCAGCTGCATGGCTTCCATGAAGGAAACACGTTCCTTCTGCTGTACAAACGAAAAAACGTCACCACCTGCGCCACATCCGAAACACTTAAAAAAACCTTGATCGGGACTAACCGTAAAGGAGGGGGTTTTTTCCGAGTGAAACGGACAAAGTCCGACAAGACGGGAGCCTTTCCGAACGAGCTTGACGCTTTCGGAGACGACCTGCGCAAAGTCAACCCGATCGCGGATCGAGCGTTTGATGGATTCAAAGTCAGCCAATGAAGTGGAGTTCCTCAGCGACACGTGCTTACAGGGCGCGCACATACCACAAAAAAAAGACGCAATCTCTCAACTGCGCACTATTCCCCACGGATTGTTGCGTGATGCATGTTGTCAGAAGTCCCAGCTTGAAAAAGCATACAACACGTTTCTCGGACGGTCAAATAATTCCTTAACTTTGCAAAGGAAAACTGAGAGGACCTGGGGAATTCACAAGGCCTTGCGGCAGCGACAGTTGTCACCCACGTGTTCGGCGTTCGGCGCGTCGCCGATGGTGCCGATGCGAACGCCCTGAATGCAACAGGACGCCCATGAAAACATGAGCGTCCTGGCAAGGAATTCAGTCGTGATCGTTCGCCGGATGAACCGGCAACGCTGGAGAACTACCGGCCGCGGAAGCCCAGGTAATTCATGAACAAATCCTGCGTCAGCATGGGTACGGAGAGCGAGCTGGCCGTGGATACTGTTCGGCGGTAAGCCTCCCAGTTTTCCTGCATGCGGGCCTGTGCTTCCGACTGTTCGGGCGTCAGTGATCGGCCTGAGTCGGCCCGCGGTTTTCTGGGCTCCCGGCCCAGGACCACAAAATCGGTTGTTGCGGTGAGTTCATCAACGATCTCGCCACCCCATTCGGTGACGAGTGCTTTGACCAACGCCTGACCGTCCTTGTCGATCTGGCCGTCGCGATTGATGTCGAAGTCGCCACGAACGAGGAATTTCGGGGCACGTGCTGGGTCGTAGATCGGGTTGGCGATGGTATCGCCTTCGAAGATGAGTTGATCAGCCTTCTGATCCACGATTTTGCATTCCGAGGTGCCGTCAAAGACGGAAACGACTTCGATACGTGCTTTTGAGCTGCCGTCGGACGGGATCGTCTCGTCGCCGTTGTAGACGGCGAACTGCAGGCCCAGTGTGACGCGATGGCGCTTGCCGCGGTTGATGTAGATGATGTCTTCACCGGCATCGGCGCGGAGAACTTCGCCATCGGATTCGCGGGCCGTGGCGAGCAGTTGCGGTCCCGAAGAATTTCCGCCTGACACTTGCGACTGCGCGAAGAGGCGGTTTCGCACGGCAACCAGATCCTGTTCCAGTTGGGCGACGCGTTCGCGTTCCTTCGTGATTTCCCGTGTATTCTGATCGTCGCGTTCCTGGAACTGCGACTGTGCCTTGGTCAGGGCTTCTTCGCTGGACTTTCGGAAGGCGTCGCGGTCTTCTTCGACCGACTTCAACTTGCTGTTGACGAGCTTGGCCTGCTTTTCGAATTCCGCCTGCTGGCTCGAGACAAGGTCTTCGAGGCGGGTAACTTCAGCTGTCAGGCGCTCCACTTCCTTCGACATTTCCTGCAGTTTGCTGTGGTCGCCCTGTAGCGAAGCAAAGATCTTCTGGGCACCTCCGAGCAGGGAAGCGTCGGTCAGCTTTGCGCCACGAGCGAGTACACCTGACGATTCGACATCGGCAAAGAGCTTGTCGCGCTTGGCACGGACGGTGGTTGGGTCATCATCTTCGTTGCCCGTTGCAAGCGTCGTGGTGTCGCGGCGGGCCTGTTCGAGGATGCCGACCTGTGTCGGTCCGCTTTCCGAGGCATTCTGGATTGTGGTCAGCGATCGCTCCTCGCTGCCGCTGACGCATCGATTCTTGGCCTGCTCCCAGCGTTTCGCTTCGGCGGTCAGCTCTTCCTGTCCGGTATAGAGGATGATGAGAAATACCGTGGATGTCAGCCAGAGGGCTGCGAATACGATCATCCAGATGGTCATCCCGCCGGCGGATTGTTGGGCCGATCTTGCCATGGTCGTGCTCTACTCCAAGTCTTTGTGTCGTCGATTCTTGTGGTCGATTTTCATGTCCGGGGATGCCGTCCGGTGGGCGGCAAGCGAACATACCCCGTTCTCAGCCTTGCCACGCGGGATTCGTGCGGCCAGACAAACGCGGCATTGTTTCTTCTGTCCGGCGTGGTGTCAAGTAAACGGGACGTGCAGGCCGCTCGCGAAAACGGATGTGATCCGCGACAATAGGGGCCGCGTCGGGAGGTGTCCGGCGTGATGCCGAGAGCAGATAGTCCGATAACCCGGCGATGGGGGGAGAGTCATCGAATGGACTTGAAGGCAATCGATACGACGAAGCCGGTGATGGTGACGGGGGCGACCGGGTTTGTGGCCGGTTGGATTGTGAAACGGCTTCTTGATGCCGGGCTTACCGTCCATGCCGCCGTCCGCGATCCCTCGAAACCTGAAAAGGTCAAGTACCTGGAAGCGCTGACTGCCAACGCGACGGGCATGATCCGCTTTTTCAAATCCGACCTGCTCGACGAAGGGTCGTATGCTGATGCCATGGCAGGGTGTTCCCATGTCTTTCACACTGCTTCTCCTTTCTTCGTCAACGTTGCTGATCCGCAGCGCGATCTTGTTGATCCTGCTTTGCTCGGCACGCGTAACGTGCTGGAGCAGGTGAACAAGACGCCGAGCGTCGAGCATGTTGTTCTTACCAGCAGTTGTGCGGCGGTCTACGGCGACAACATTGACTTGCGGGACACCAGAAACGGAGTCTTCACCGAGGAGGATTGGAACAAGAGTTCCTCGCTGACGCACCAGCCATATTACTACTCCAAGACGGTGGCGGAGCGCGAGGCGTGGCAGATTGCCGATGGGCAGGATCGATGGAAGATGGTGGTGGTGAATCCGCACTTTGTCATGGGACCGGGGGTGAGCCCGCTAGCGACGTCCCAGTCGTTCCTCACGTTGGAGCAGATGGCCGATGGTCGTATGGCCATGGGTGTCCCGGATATTCGGCTTGCTGTGGTCGATGTGCAGGACGTGGCGGACATGCACATGTACGCGGCGTTTCACCCGAAGGCGGAAGGCCGATACCTGACGTTCGATCAATCGATGACGTTTCCCGAGATGGCGGCGATTCTCCGCGATCACTTTGGGGATCGGTTTGCGTTTCCGAAACGTGTTCTGCCGAAGTGGCTTGTTTGGCTGGTGGGCTCCTTCGTGGATAAGTCCATGACGAAGAAGGCTGTGTCGCGGAACATCGGCCTTCCCTGGATCGGCGACAACAGCAAAGGCAAGCGCGACTTCGGCATGACGTACCGGCCGACGGACCAGGCGATTGTTGCCATGTTCCAGCAGATGATTGATCACGGACGGGTGAAGGAGAAGTAGGAGCGGGGCCGTCTCCCGTTTCAGGTTGCGCATGTCGGTTCCGGTTTACCAGAAAGTTGCAGCGTACCTGTTTCAGCCCTATGTGATTCCCCATCCGAACTTTGTTCAGGAATCGCGTTGGCCCAAGCTGATGCATGGTCTGAGTCTGATGGGCGTTGTCACTCTTCTTTCCTTTTCACTGCCGGGCATCCTGCCTGGTGAGTTGGGTCGATTGGTGCTCGCGTTCGTCTGTGCGGTCTTGTATTCGCTGTTCCTGATGTGGTTGTTTTATCGAGCACTCTGTGTCCACATGGCGGGGTTGACGGCCCATGCATTTGACCGATTGCTCATCAAGTACGGCGGGCCCTTCTTTGCGTACCTTCCTGTGCCTCTTTTCATTGCCCTTGTTGCGTTGGTTCCGGGGCCGTCAAGACGTGATCCTTTGATCACCAACAGTATCTACCTGGTTTCGGAGTTTGGGCTGGTGTTGACGTTTGGCCGTTTGCTTGACCTCCGTGTTTATATGCCGGCGTTTCATTCGTTCCGCAATTTGCAGGTTTGGATTTATCTGTTCGCGATGGCGATGTACGCGGCGTTCATCGGTGTGACGACGATGCCGCGATTGATTTTTGCGTTAAGCGGGCTTGATGCGGGTGTGGTTTGATGCGGAGGGATTTTCCCACCTTCGATTCCTGATTTTGTTGGTTCGGCGTTTCGGGGGGAGTGGCGCGTTGGGGTGAGAAGTAGTCCTATGCTGCGAACGGTGTAATTATCGGACATTGCTGGGGGAAGCGCTCTGAATCGCAACAAACGAAGGATTTTTCGGTCCTTGGTGGCAAATTGCCGTTGACCGGCCACCTGGTGCCTTCGACTCTTTTTATTAGGAAAATCCATTTGGGCCCGTGGTATGCGCGAATCCTCGTAAGCGTCTTACAATCAGTAGCTTATCGGGATCGGCGGGGCTACAATGGGTGTTGGCCGTCATCTGTTCGCTTGCATGGCATGCGGACCTCAGGGGTGTTTGTCGCGATTCCAGTAGTCGCGAATTGAATATCCAGCGGCGAAGTCACGAGCGACGCGATTGGTTTTGTGTCCGTCGGCAATGGCCGAATGGGGGCGCCATTGCGTTTATCTTTATGTGGGTGTGGCCTTCGGGTCGTCCACGCATGACGTTCGTGCTTTGTTGCGAAGCGCAGTCCGACGGTCAATCTAACGGCTTCTTTGCAAGTCCAACGGATTGGGGCTGCAACAGGCGTTTTGTCGGTGGTTATAGATGACTGCCGGCGTGTATGCCTGCGAATGACTGAAATCAACGCGTTGCTGGGGCCCTTAGCATTTTGGGCTCGTTCCAGCTGATGGTGGTTTTCGGTCGATGAGTAGAATGTGGCAGGGCGCGACGGAAGAGGGAATTATGCCGAAGTTCTTCAACAAAGACATTGCAGAACTTGCTCACCAGTTGACGATTTCGCCGCGTCGGTTGCGCATGGACCAGCTCAACGGCATCGAAATCCTGCTGGAGATCGTCGAGGAAGACAAAGCCTATCCGTTCGAGTTTGTATGCTTCCACATTACCGGCTATCACAAGCGTGGCGCCGAGATCAGCGCTTCGATTCCCGGCAAGGCGTTGATCAGTGACCTGGTCACCCTGGCCGAGGCGATCAGCCGTAAAGCCAATCTTTCCATTACCGAACTTGATGAGCCGTTCCTGACGCATCAGGAAGTGGCAGACCAGTTGAACGTCAGCACCAAGACGATTCGCCGTTGGCGGAACCGTGGTCTTCTCGGTCTGCGTCTGGTGTTTGAAGATGGTGTCAACCGTCTGGCATTCTGCAAGAGCACGGTCGATCGTTTCGTTATCAAGAATGGCGATCTCGTGAAGAAGGGTGCTGCCTTTAAGCAGCTGAGCGATGTTGAGAAGAACTCGATCATCGATCGTGCCCGCGAGTTGCTCTGTATCCGTCCGATGAAGCTGCATGCCGCTGCGAAGGCGATTGCGGAAGAGACGGGTCGCGCGGTGGAGACGGTTCGCTATACGCTAAGAAGATTTGATGAAACGGCACCGCGTCCGTTGTTCAGCGGCGCGAACGCTGATCCTGTTAACGATCGTTACCGCGGAATGTGGCGTTGCCACGAGGCCGGCGAATCGACCGCCGCTATCGCCGAAGCTTTCCAGTGCACGGAATCGGACGTCGACGGCGTTCTTCGCTATGTGCAGATGGTTGAGTGGAAGCAGGCTGGCGTTGAGTGCATTTACAACGAACTTTTTGACGCACCGAATGCCGATGAGGTGATTCTTGCATGTCCGGAGCCGGAAGCTGACGACGTGCCGACCCCGCGTGCCCCGAAGGACACGCCGGGTTATTTGAAGTCGCTCTATCTCACGCCGCTTCTGACGCGTGAGCAGGAGCAGGATTTGTTCCGTCGCTACAACTATATGAAGTACAAGACCAGCCGCATGCTTGATTCGCTGGAGCCGGAAGAGGTTTCGGTGGATGCGTTCAACATGCTGCAGGCTGCCTTCGAGTTGATTGACGACTTCAAGCAACGCATCACGCAGGCGAATCTGCGACTCGTGGTGAGCATCGCCAAGAAGCACGTGGGTTGGTCGGCGAATTTCTTTGAGGTGGTCAGCGATGGCAATCTGTCGTTGATGCGTGCCGTTGAGAAGTTTGACTTCGCCCGTGGCGTCAAGTTCAGTACGTACGCCTCGTGGGCGATCATGAAGAACTTCGCTCGCTCGATTCCAGAGGAGCATTACCGCACCAGTCGCTACGTCACCGGTCAGGATGAAATCCTCGAGGCCGCGCCTGATGAAAGCACCCAGCCAACATCGGCGTCTGAGCGCGATCACATGCGTGTGGCGATTGCGGAAGGGATGCAGTCGCTCACCGATCGCGAACGTGAGATCGTCAGCAGTCACTTCGGTCTCGGCGGCGACGGTGGTACGCTGACGCTCGATCAGCTTGGACAGCGTTTCGGCGTGACCAAGGAGCGTATCCGCCAGATCGAGAAGCGTGCGCTTACCCGATTGCGTGAAGTCCTCGGCCCATCGCTGGGCGAATCCCTGACGACGGGATAGCTCGCCTGCGGCGTTACACGATGGCGGGATAGTTCGCCAAACCCCTCGTTTCCAGCGTCCAAATGACCGATAATCCCAGCATGCATACGCTGGGCATTATCCTTGCGCGCGCCGGCAGCAAAGGTCTGCCGGAGAAGTGCGTGGCGCCGTTGCGCGGCAGGCCGATGATCGAATACACCTTCGACCACGCATTGGCCAGCCTGCGCCTGGACCAGCTCGTTCTGAGTACCGATTCCAAAGCTGCCAAAGTGTGTGCCGCCGGGCGTGGGATTACCGTGATCGATCGGCCCGCGTCGCTGGCCACTGATCAGGCGCTGATCGATGCCGCCTGTCGTCATGCGGTTCTCGCTCACGAGGCGGAGGTCGGGGCATCGTACGATGCGGTGGTTATTCTCTACGCAAATATTCCTGTCCGCCGTGCTGGGATGATTGATGGAGCGATTGAACGCTTGGCGGAGACGGGGGCGGATTCCGTCCGTAGCGTTGCACCGGTGGGCAAGCACCACCCGGACTGGCTGCATCGGCTTGACGGCGACCGCATGGCGCAGTTTCGCCCCAACAGCATTTCCCGCCGCCAGGATCTTGAACCGGTTTACTACCACGATGGTGCGGTGATCGCTGTTACACGGGCATCGCTTTTCGCAGCCGCCGATTGTCCCAGTGACGGTCAGGCTTTTCTCGGCAACGATCGTCGTGCCATTATTGTGGCACCGGACGACGCCGTTGACGTTGATGAGCGGGCGGATCTGTATCACGCGGAAGCGTTGTTACGTACAAAGAGCGATCATGCCACGTCGTCACGAGTGGTGCGTGACCACCGGGCCGAAACACCCGCTCATCGAATTCCAACTTCCGTCGTTTCGATTGGGGCGCGTAGGGTTGGCGCGGGTCAGGCGCCCTACGTCATTGCCGAGATCGGTGTCAATCATGACGGCGATGTTCGGAAGGCGCTGAAGCTGGTCGACGTTGCGAAGGCCGGCGGCGCGGATGCGGCCAAGTTTCAAGTCTTTGATATTGACGAGTTGGTTGCCCCGGGCGCGGCGAGTGCGGCGTACCAGCGGGAGTCTTGCGGTGCGGAGACGCAGGCGTCGATGCTTCGTTCGCTGGTGCTCCCTGACGATTCCTGGCGAACGATTCGGGAGTATTGCGAACAACGATCGATCGATTTCATTGCGACGCCCTTTGGTGAAACGGCGTTGACGCGACTCATTTCGTGGCATCCGGCTGCGATCAAGTTGGGGTCAGGTGATCTCACGAACAGGATGTTGTTTGACGGTGCTTTGCGTTCCGGGATTCCCGTCATTTTTTCGACTGGTGCGTCGCACGGTGACGAAATCGACCGTGCCGTTAGCCTGGCACGGCGCGGGGCACCGGGTCGGGTGGTTGTGATGCATTGTGTCAGTTGTTATCCGGCACCTGTTGATCGTCTGAATCTGGCGTGTATCCGTACGATGCAGGCGCGCTATGGTATTCCTGTCGGTTTCAGTGACCATAGTCCGTCGACTGCGTCAGGCGGGTGGGCTGTTGCAGCCGGCGCTTCGGTTATTGAAAAGCACATTACGTTGGATCCGTTGGCGGCCGGTCCTGATCATGCGGCATCGTTAGGGCCGGAAGCGTTTGCCGACTATGTTCAACAGATTCATCACTCGCATGCAGCGTTCGGCAATGGGGCTATTGGCATGGCACCGGAAGAGCAAGACGTGCGGACGGCTGCCCGTCGGAGTGTCATGGCCAAGGTGGACATTCCCAAGGGGGCGGTCATCTCGATGGACATGTTGATATGCAAGCGTCCGGGTCTGGGCATTCCTGCTGATCAGATTGAGCGTTTGGTTGATCGGGTGGCGCTTGATGATATTCCCCGTGACACGGTATTGGCATGGGATCAACTGGATTGAAAAAAACAACGCGAACGGCGCGCAGGCAACGTAAGCGGCGTGTTGCTGTCGTGACCGGCACGCGCGCCGAGTATGGTCTGCTTGAGACGTGCATGCGCGCGATAGATGCGCATCCCTCGTTACACCTGCTGACGTTTGCAACGGGTATGCACCTGTTGCGCCGGTTCGGTCATACCGTTCGTGATATTCAGGCTGACGGGTTTTCGATTGACGCGCGTGTGCGCATGCAGCGTGGCGATGACTCGCCGACGGATCAGGCGGAGGGCCTGAGTCGTGGTGTTGCTGGATTGGCCAAGGCGTATGAAGCGCACGGCGTGGATGTCGTGTTGGTGTTGGGGGATCGCATTGAGGCGTTAGCCGCGACGACGGCAGCATTGACGACCGGGCGTCCGGTGGCTCATCTTCATGGGGGAGATGTGGCGCAAGGGGATTTTGACGAGCGCATTCGGTGTGCGATTTCGCAAATCGCGACGCTTCATCTGCCGGCATCGAAGGCGGCGGCGAAGCGGTTACGATCGATGGGGATTGACCCGGGGGCGATTGAGATTGTCGGCGCGCCGGGTCTTGATCGTTTGATTCAGCTGGCTGCGGCTCATCGTTCGACGAAGCGATCCAGCAAGGCGCTGGTTGTTTATCACGCGTTTGGCCGTAGCCCTGAGCGGGAGGGGCGCATGCTGACTCGCATTGTTCGGGCTGTTCGTCAGCACGGTTTGCAACCGCACGTGATTTATCCGAACACCGATCGTGGGCATTCCGGTGTTATCGCTGCTATCGAGTCCCTTTCGAAGCGCATGCCTGAACTGACCGTTTATCGGTCCCTCCCGCGTGATTCATATCTTAAGCTTCTGGTTGAGGCCGACGTGATGATTGGGAATTCCTCCAGCGGGGTCATCGAGGCGCCTGCTGCCGGGACACCTTCCATCAATGTGGGCTTGCGTCAGGCTGGTCGGGAAGCCGGTGGTGCGTCGTTGCTTGGTTGTGGCGAATCGGCGGCGGAGATCGACGCTGCCTTGGCACAGGCGCTGAGCAGGCGGCGTTCTATCGGACGTCGCCGTGTGTACGGCGATGGTCGTGCTGGTGAACGGGTGGCCTCGGTGTTATCGACCTTTGCCTTGTAGTGGCTTGTCTGGGGGTGCGATCGCCCTCTGCCGTGGCCATGCGTAGAAGCAAGGCGCACATTCCTCAAAAATTGGGGTAATCACGAGCGTTCTTAATCGGCCGGGGGTTTGTGTCGATACACCAGACACGGACAGGTGTTCCGCATATTCCCGAGCTATTTGCCTGAGGGAGATTCGATGGCTGTACAGGCTCCTGACAAGACACAGAAGATCGTTGATAAGGCGTTATCGTCGATTGGCGATATCGCGACGCTTCCGGAGATCACGATCCGTATCATTGAGATCGTTGAGGATGCCAAGAGCACGGCACGCGACCTCCATGACGTGATCAAGAACGACCCGGCGCTTTCGGTGAAGGTGCTGAAAGTTGTGAACTCCGCCTTTTACGGTCTTCCGGGGCAGGTGGCCAGCGTTGACCGCGCCATTATTCTCCTGGGCCTGTCGGCGGTGAAGAACATTGCCATTGCGGCTTCGATTGCGAAGCTCTTCAAGGGCGGTCGTATTTCGGAACAGTTCAAGGCATCGGACCTGTGGCGTCACAGCGTTGCGGTCGCCGTCGTTGCCCACGATCTGGCGAAGATCTCGCCGCATCCGGTGATGGCGAACGAGGTGTTCGTTGCCGGCATGATTCATGACATCGGTACGCTTGTTGAACGTCAGGTATTTCCTGATGAGTTTGCCGAAGTTGTCGCGAAGTGTTCGTCGTCCGACGCTGACTTCCTGACGACTGAGCGTCAGATCATTGGTGCTGACCACCAGGCGTTTGGTGTGGGCCTGACCACGAAGTGGAAGTTCCCGCGTCACCTTCGTGCTGCGGTTGGTTTCCATCACAAGCCGGATGCTTTGAGTACCGAACTTCGCAACATGGCGACGTTGATTCAGATTGCTGACACGCTTTGCTGCCAGGAGGAGATCGGATTCTTTCTGACGGCCAAGGGCGGTGAGATTACGCAGGCGATGATGGACACGATTGGTGTAACCGAATCGCAGCTTGATGGCATTCGCGAGGCACTGCCGGATCAGTTGGCAGAGGCCGAGGCTA
>JBMYUM010000114.1:0-10608 GCA_049605375.1 Phycisphaerae bacterium
GCCGCTGCTCGAGCGCGTGCAGTTCCTCAGCATCTTCACGAGCAACCTCGACGAGTTCTTCATGAAGCGGGTTGGTGGGCTGAAACGGCAACTCGCAGCTGGTGTCGGTGTGTTGTCCAAGGATGGTATGTCTCCGCGTCAACAGTTGGAGGCGATCCGCAGACTTGTCATGCCGATGCTGGAGCAGCAAGGCCGCTGCTTCGACGAAATACTACGGCCGACGCTGGCTTCGGAAGGCATTCACTTGCTGGGTTGGGAAGACCTGGTTGATCATGAGCAGACGTTCGCACGTCGGTTCTTCCGCAGCAATGTGTTTCCGGTACTGACGCCAATGGCCGTCGATCCAGGCCATCCATTTCCGTTTCTATCAAATTTGTCCTTCTCACTTGGCGTCAAGTTGCGCGGGCCGGATTCCGACGAGTTGCTGTTTGCTCGTGTAAAGGTGCCGGGCACGATGCCGGCCTGGTTGCGGCTTGATCATTTTGGTGAGGATCATGGCGGGCGATTCGTCAGTCTGGTTGAGGTCATCAGCCACAATCTTGATGCGTTGTTCCCCGGCATGCAGGTACTCAGCGTGACACCGTTCCGGGTGACACGCAACGCTGATATCGAACGCGACGAAGAAGACGCGGAAGACCTGCTCGAACTGGTTGAGCGAGAACTGCGCGAGCGACGCTTTGAACGCATGGTGCGCTTGGAGCACACTGCCAATGCCGATCCGTGGACGGTCCATTTCCTCATGCGGGAACTGGAACTGTCTGAGGATGACGTCTACGCCTTGCCTTCGCTACTCGACTATGAACAGCTCAACCAGATTGCCAATCTCGAATTCCCGAATCTTCGTTTTCCCGTCTGGAAACCTGTCGTGCATCCTCGCTTGGTAGACAGCGACGCCGACATCTTCAGCGTCATCCGGGCTGGTGACGTGCTGCTGCACCATCCATACGAGTGCTTCTCGGAATCCGTGGAGCGTTTCATCCGTACCGCTGCGGAAGATCCCAAGGTGGTTGCGATCAAACTGACGCTCTACCGCATCGGTGATGACGCCACTTTCATCGAAAACCTGATCAAGGCAGCGGAGGCCGGCAAACAGGTGGTGTGCCTCGTCGAGCTGAAAGCCAGATTTGATGAACAGCGAAACATCTATTGGGCACAGCAACTCGAACGTGCGGGTGTTCACGTCGTCTATGGTATCATTGGTCTCAAGACGCATACCAAGATGACGCTGGTCGTCCGGCAGGACAACGATCGTCTGCGCAGCTACGTTCATATCGGAACCGGGAACTACAATACGCAAACCGCGAGACTCTATACCGACCTCGGACTCATGACATGTTCATCCGCGCTGACGGATGAAGTCGTTGAGTTGTTCCACTACCTGACCGGACGATCCTTGAAAGGGGACTATCAGCACCTGCTGGTCGCGCCGGTCAATATGCGTGCACGCTGGATGTCGCTGATCAATGACGAAATTGAGAATGCACGTGCTGGTCGACCGGCCGGCATCGTGGCGAAGATGAACAGCCTGGAAGATCGAAAAATCATTCGCGCGCTGTCCGAGGCTTCGCAGGCAGGTGTGCCGATCGACTTGATTGTTCGAGGTTTCTGCTGTTTGCGTCCGGGGGTTGCCGGCCTGAGTGAGAACATTCGTATCACCTCCATCATTGGCCGGTTCCTTGAGCACTCTCGCATATTCTACTTCCGTAACGGTGCACAGCGTCCCTGGGGTGGGAAGTTCTTTATTGGGTCTGCTGATTGGATGTACCGCAACCTCGACCGCCGCGTTGAGCTGGTGACCCCAGTCGACGATTTGAACTGCCGTCGGAAACTGCAGCAACTGCTCGAAACGTCTCTCGCTGATCAGCGGCAGGCATGGGAACTTCGCTCCGACGGACGATATGAGCAGCGTACGCCAACCAAGGAGAGCGAGACGCTGGGCTCACAACAACTGCTGATGCGGCTCGCCGCACAGTATGATCGTGGACGGCAAGATGACGATGAACATTTCCATGAGTAACCGTATGTGGCAAACTGCCGACTCGTGAACGCGACGCTGTTGTTCATTGTGACTGTTCCTGCGCATCAACACACCATGCGGCGAATATGAGTCGAGTCCACAAACCAATCGGAATCTACCAGTTACTGATCGATCGAATATGTGCATTCCTTGCGAACATGATGGTCCTTTCGAGCCGGTCGACGCTTCCGAGGATGTCGACGCGGTAACGCAAGCGCTGACCGATTGTCTGTCCAATGGGCACGCGACGTCAGATGAACTGCTACCCGTTCTATATCAAACACTGCGTGCCGTTGCCTTGCGTCGCATTGCTTCCGAAGCTTCAGGGCACACACTCGACGCGACGGCGTTGGTCCACGAGGCCTACCTGCGTTTGATCCAAGGGCAAGATCAGTGGCAGAATAAGCGGCATTTTCTGGGATCTGCCGCAAAGGCCATGCGCGATATTCTGGTGGACCACGCGCGGCGAAAGAAAGCGGCCAAACGGGGTAGTGGTGTCCGACCGAAACAACTCGATGAGGTTTGGGATGTGGTCGCACCGCATGATGATCACATCTTCGATGTGGCCGAAGCCGTCGAGTTGTTGGAACGCGAGGACCCGCGAAAGGCCGAGATCGTCAATCTGCGTTACTTTGTCGGACTCACGGTGTCCGAAACAGCGGATCTCCTTGGTGTTTCCGTGGGAACCGTAGAACGGGAGTGGCGCTACCTCCGAACCTGGCTGACAGCACGTTTTCTTGACAACCCTTCCGGATCCGCTGGTTAACACTTAAAAAATCCCAACTTCTTCATGATTTTGCGCAGGTTTACGGATACATCATGCGCATGTTCATGTGGAAACGCACAGTTAGGATGGTCATCGAGGCTGGCCGCCGACGGGCGATAGGGGCAATGAGCGCTGACGGCAAGATTGGGACAGAGGACTGATGACGAATCGCAATGCCAGGCAACAGGTAGAGCAGCTCTTTCAACAGATCGTTGATTTCAACGATAAGGAACGCGCTGCATTTATCACATCCTATTCTGGTGACGCACACATCCTGGAAGAAGCGATGAAGTTGGTGGCCATACACGATGGGCACAACGATTCGACCATTGGCAAACCATTCATGGAGTGGAGCGACGAAGCGGTCGGAACCATGATCGGTTCCTACAAACTGCTTGAGGCCATCGGCGAAGGTGGCTTCGGAACGGTCTTCATGGCGGAACAACAGGAACCCGTTGTGCGCAAGGTTGCTTTAAAGGTCATTAAGCTGGGAATGGACACCCGGCAAGTGATCGCCCGGTTTGAAGCCGAACGGCAAGCGCTTGCCATGATGGATCACCCCAATATTGCGCGGGTACTCGATGCCGGAGCGACGGAAGAGGGGCGTCCCTATTTCGTGATGGAACTCGTGCGAGGAGTTCCGCTCAACGAATATTGCGATGCCAACCGCCTGACACTGCAGGATCGCCTTGAAGTTCTGATTCAGGTTTGTCAGGCCGTGCAGCATGCGCATCAGAAGGGCATCATCCATCGCGACCTGAAACCTTCCAATATTCTGATTACGCTTCATGATGGCCGACCAGTTCCCAAGGTCATTGATTTCGGAATCGCCAAAGCGACCAACCAGCGCCTGACGGAGAAGACACTATTCACGCAGCACCGTCAGATGATCGGAACGCCGCAATACATGAGCCCGGAACAGGCGGAAATGTCCGGACTCGATATCGACACGCGTTCGGATATCTACTCCCTCGGTGTGATTCTGTACGAGCTCCTCACGGGTACACCGCCGTTTACCGCCGAGATGCTGCGAAGTGCCGGTTTTGGAGAACTCCAACGTATTATCCGTGAAGTTGAGCCGCCGCGCCCTAGCGTACGGATCAGCACCATGGGTGGACAACTCGATGCCGTTGCACGTAGCAGGGCACTCGAAGCACGAGGGCTCGGTCGGATCATACGGGGCGATCTGGACTGGATCGTCATGACCGCACTCGACAAGGACCGGCGGCGACGTTACGCATCGGCATCGGACCTGGCTTCAGATCTGCAACGGTATTTGGATGGCGAACCGGTCAATGCCGTGCCGCCCAGTTCGAGTTACAAGCTCCGCAAGTTTCTGGGACGAAACAAGGGGGCCGTGTCCGTTACCGCGCTGATCCTGATGCTTGTGATTGGGGGCGGCGCACTCAGCACGTACTTCGCTTTTCGTGCGAAAGAGCAAGCGCAGCGGGCGATACAAGCAGAGAGAATTGCGCGGCAGAAGGCGAGCGAGGCAAGCCTTGCCTACGAACTGTCGGAAGAAAAGGCACGGGAGAATGCACGACTCGTCTACGCCGGCATCATACGGACGACAGAAAAAGCCATCGAGAACGGTGGTCTCGATGTCGCCAGGAGATTGCTCGACAGTTGCCCCAGTGAACAGCGAAACTGGGAATGGCATTGGTTGGAAAGAAAGATTGATGGTCGACCGCGAAGCGTCGGCGAGCACACGCGCAATGGGATTCGTAGTGTTGCGTACAGCCCGGATGGCGACCTCGTGGCATCCGGCGGCTACGACAACACGGCATGCATCTGGGATCTCAAGTCGTCCAAGCTGATTCACAGGCTCGAAGGTCACGAGGAGGTCGTGACGGGGGTTGCATTCTCACCGGACCAACAATTGCTGGCAACGTCGGCAGCCAATGCAAGCGTGTATGTCTGGGATGTCACCAACGGGCAGCTGATCAAGAAACTGGCCGGGCACGATTCCTGGCTCGCCGGTGTGAGGTTTTCGCCCGACGGTACCATGCTTGCGTCCTATGGTGGAAATTCGAATCTGCGATTGTGGCGCGTCGAAGATCTGTCGCTCATCGCTTCATTGAATGGGTACACACATGATGTATGGGGGCTTGATTTCTCCCCCGACAGCACACGCATCGCGACCAGCACTGGTGACGGCAAGATCGTTGTCTGGTCCGTGAGTGAACAGAAGAGGCTGTGGGAAACCAAGATCAGCGAGTTTGGATGCTGGTCAATCCGCTACGCCCCGTCCGGAAAGCGACTGGTCACAGCCGGTTTCGATAACCTGGCAACGGTCTGGGATGCTGCGAACGGCCAACGCCTTTTTGATCTCGATGGATACAACGTGCCTGTCCGCGCAGCGGAATACTCTCCCGATGGCGCCATGATCGTTGTTGCTGGCTATGGCGCCTTACGGTCGTACGCGGCACGGACCGGGGATAGGCTGGACGAACTGCTGACGCCCCAGGGAGAAATGAACAGTATCCACTTTCATCCCTCGGGGAACCGGCTTATTTCCGGTGGCGGTAACAAGCAGGTGCTCGAGTGGACGACGGCCATGCTCGGTGGACCCATTGATCTTGTTGGACACAGTGGCCTCGTTTATGAGGCAGCCATGTCCGGCGACGGTCGTCATTCCTATTCGACCGGCGCCGATGGCGGGCTTCGCGCATGGAACACAATGACCGCGGCACCCTCGTGGGTTCGATTCGGATCGCCGGAGATCGTCCGAAGTGTTGCTGTCGATGAGCATTCCAAGCTCGTCATATGGCATGAAGATGCCGGGCGGCTGACCGCCGTCAACAAAGATACGGGCGCGTCGGTCTGGAGTCGTGACGTTGATCCACGTACGTGGTACCTGTGCATACACGCCGAAAGCAGCATGCTCCTTGCCGCTGCACCGATCAACAGTGTCGAACGGGGACAGCCCGTCGATCTGGCATTGTGGGATGCATCAAAGGGGGAAGTGCTTCGAATTCTCCATGGCCATCAGGCACCCGTGCGTCGTGTCGTTTTCTCACGTGACGGCCAGCTTGCCGCATCGTGTGATCGTGGAGGCGAGGTCATTGTCTGGAACGTGATGAATGGCTCTATTCGACAACGAATACGCACCGATGACGATGTCACGCCCTTTGCCGTCGAACTGACAGAAAAGAGTCTGTTCGTGGGGAACACGAACGGCGGTATTTCCATCTGGGACATTGACTCCGGCAAACGCGATCGCAGTTTTTATGCTCACAACAGCAACATTGGTGCGATGGATCTGACGGAAGATGGCAAGCGCCTCATGACGTCCGCATGGCACAATCCGGAGATCAGAATCTGGAACGCCGAAACGGATGAATTGCTTCTTGAACTAGATACGTCGATCACCGGGTTGGCGGATGCTCGATTCATGCCGGGGGATCGCGGAATCGTCACGAGTGGCATGGATGGGAGGCTGCGAATCTGGGAACTGGATAGCCCGATCGGTGCCTTCCCCGCTCGGCGGGCAGCCCAGGCGCAGGCCAGAGAAAAGTACGACGAGTTGCAGTCCCTGTTGATAGAGTTGGATCGCGCGTTCACTGAATTTGCTCGCCAACGGCAGGCAGGGGCGCTGACGGAAGTCCTGGCGGAGATCCATGAATGGGAGCGACGCACCGAACTGGTCCTTCCGATCGACCATCCCTATCGCAAGGACTTACAGAAACACCGAGCGTGGACCGTTGCACGAAAACGCGCGAGTGATGATCCGTTGACATTGAGCCCACAACGGTTGAATCAGCTGGCAGGCGTTTATGGTGAACGAGTGATTTCGGTCGTGGATGGTGGCATACGATACAGTCATCAGCGATACCAGGGTGAGCACGATCTGACTCCCCTTGATCAGCACACATTTCAAAGTACGACAGTCGATGGCTTTCGCCTGAAATTTGATCAGGAGAAAGACGGCATTCCCTGTCGACTTCTGGGCATACAACTCGATGGTCAGATTGATGAATCGTGGCGCCAAGGCTGCGAAGATCGTGGATGACCGGAAGTCCGCAACAGGCTCCAGTCAATCTGTCGTCCACAGTCTATGATGACACAATAGTCCTCTATGATGAAAGGTACGCGTTGTGATTCACCGAGATTTTTGTGGGGTACCTTGCCTCGCCGTCATTTTGTCGATTTTCGTGGCTGATGTTTCGCACGCCGCGGAGGCTTGGGAGCAATGGGGAGGACCGAGCCGGACATTCGCGATCCCCGACTGGGGGACGGTTACCCATCCGGAGCCGGTATGGCAGCAGGTGATTGGTCATGGTCAGGCGGGTGTGTTGGTGCACGACAATACCATCTACACCATGGTTGCTGGCGCTCCCACCGAAACGGGATTTGAAGAAGCTGTCATTGCACTTGATCGAGCGTCCGGCAAGATCAAGTGGCGATACAGCACTGTTGATGCCATGTACCAGAAGCAGGAGACCTTCAGTGGCGATGGCGTCAGCCCGAAAGCGACACCGGCCCTCATTGCCGGTAACGTCATTACCGTTGGGTTTGGAGGCGCATTGAATGCCCTCCGGGCAAGTGACGGCAAGCCGCAATGGTCGCACCACCTCGTTCGAGACTTCAAGGTTAGCCCGGTACAGTTCGGGTTTTCAGCAAGTCCCCTCGTGTGGGATGAAAAGCTCTTCGTGCTGGCCGGTGGAACGAATGCTGGACTGCTCCGACTGGATCCAGTTGACGGCCGTGTCATATGGCGCTGTCCGATCGCTGGTGAGGCCAGCTATGCGACACCGGTCATCCATGATCTTGGCGGTCGTAAGAGCATCGTTGCCCTGACACGCGACGAAATCGTTGGCGTCGATCCGGAAAACGGAGAGCCCCTGTGGCGTCATGGCATCGCATCTCCGGGACTGACCAACGTTCCCACACCGTTACCGTTGCCTAATGGCTACCTGTTGGTTTCAGGGCAGGGAATGGGCGGAACACGCTTGATGCGGATCTCGAAGACGAACGGGAAGTTCGAAGCAACAACCCAGTGGCACAACGACAAGGCCAAGTTCTTCTGTTGCAACTGGATTCGAGAAGACAAGGTTGTCATGGGTAGTGACGGGTCGCTCATGCTGGTACTTGATTGGAAAACCGGTGAACTTGTGGATCGTCAGCGCGGATTCAAAGATGCGAACATTCTGCGTATTGGGGACGATTTCTGGATACTCGGCGGTGAAGGCGATCTGAGTCGTTTGCGATTGCACCGAAGCGAATCCGGTGAACCGAAACTGACATTGGATTGGCATAAGAAAATCCTGGACGCGCGCTGTTGGACCGTGCCGTCAGCACACAACGGCATGATTTTCATCCGCGGTGATGACAAATTGATTGCCATGAAAGTCAGCCGGAGCGATGCGCACAACGGTGCTGCGGGCGGCAACGCCACCGACAGCAATCCCAATGACGCCAACAAGCATGTTGATGCGGAGAAAGCGGGTTGGCCCGAACCTCCCGTCTTGCAGAAAGATGCTGACACCTATGCGTACACCCTCATCGATCAGATCGTTGCCATGTATCACGCCGAAGGTGCCGAATCTTCGCTTGGATACTACGAAGAGCTCCGAGGAACGTCGCCGAAGGCACTGACGCCGTCCGCACGAATCGAGCTCGCATCATTGGCGCTCGAACAGGGTATGACGCCGCTCGCCCATATGATCCTTGGACACGGTGTCGAAGACTATCCGGAGTCCATGGCCATGCGCACCAAGTTCCACGAAGTCAAAGCAATCATGGCAAAAGAAATGGAGAAACAACAGAAAGAGCAGGCAAAGCAGCCAAAGTTACCAGGCGGCGTCGAATAATCAGAAGAGCTTACTGAGATTACCATGCGTGGAACAAAATGCAGTTTCGTTGGCTGACCGTGTCAGATGTTCTCCCTCCACGGCTATCCATGAGTAGCCCGCCGGCGCTTGGTATGTTGGTTTTGTTTTCTTATCAACCCCCAGCTTCCTGGTCCCGGCGGGCAACTTGCGATTCACAAGTCATGCCGAGTGGTGTATGCCGAGTGGATGAACTTCATTCGACGTGACAGGCAGGCAAAGCCGCCACGACAAGCGGCGTCTGGCAATAGAAAAACAACCAGGGGCGGTCGCCACCGCTCCGTCAATCCGAACGAGTCGGATCGCGAAACGTGTGCCGCCGCCCCGTGGCTAGGGGTTGTTACCTGGGTATCAACCGATCATTGCTCGCATAGCGGGCGGGAACCGCATTACGGACAATCCAACGGCGCAGGACCCGGGTAAGGCAATTGCTGGAAGGCCTGAACTCCAGCAAATGCATCGGCCAGCGACACACCCAGATTCGGGGCGGCCGCACCAGTATTGGGCTCGATGTCGAGCCAGTCCTTCGGCTCGTTTTGGTTGTTCTGGAAGCCCTGAATCTGTGCAAACACGTCAACAAGCGTTCCCTGCGCGCCGTTGGGCGGTGAACCGGGGCTACCACCACCGGTCACGTCACCGTGATTCGCCGGCGTCGGCAACGCGAGCGGTGCCGAGTAGTTACCCTCGTCAGCCGTGTCCAAACCTTCGGCAATCGTCTGCACGATGTACGCGTTGCCCGGTGACACTTCACAGTCACCAATCGTGACATAACCCTGTGTCAAGGTCGTCCAATCGGTGTAGTGCGGCGTGTCCGCAATCCTGACAAGATGGAACATGTCAGGGCCAGGGCCACCAACGGAAATGTCATCCGGTTGCGTTGTAAAGCCGAGGACGGCCTGACCCGCAACGCCCGTGTCAAGGCTCACACGGTAGGTGTAGGACTGACCTGCGTTATTCGCATTCGGACGAATGGACAGGTATCGTTGACGTGCCACGTAGCAGGCACCATCGCGACACACTGTTTGCGGATCGGGACCCGTGGCGCCCGACTTGCAGTCCTGGTCAGTCGCACAGGCTTTGACCGTGCCGTTGATGTCGAAACGATCGTCAGCAAGCGGTACGTCGGTACCTGCAGCACATTCCGAACAGGAAATCGAAACGACCATGGAGCCCGTTCCCGTTTCCGGAGCACCGGCAACACGAAGGAGGTAGCAGTCGCCTTCGTCAACTTCCAGTTCGACCGATGACGGTCCACCTGGAATGCCGCAGGTGCTGTCACCGCAAACGATCGCTGTTTCGATGTCCACCGGACAGCTGCAGGTGTCCGTCCCGTCGCTGTAGGCAACAAGCTGGCTGTCAAAGTCCGTGCCACCACCGTCGGCCGGGCACATGCTGGCTGTCAGCAGGCCACAGCAGGGGGCGGTATACTCGTACCAGATGTCGTTAATCGTCGGCGTGCCACCAGGAACCGTTGAACATCCGTTAAACGGTTGATTCGGTCCGTCCGTGGATGCACAGCGAATATCGAACGTGACAGCGATCGGATTGTCAGGGTTACCACCATCATGCGTCAGGACGACATTGTCGCCGCAGTCGTCACCGGGCACGAGCGTTTCCGGACAAATGACCTCGCCACAGGTATCGCCAGGGAAGAAGAAACCATCGAGGTTGTCGCAATCTTCAATAGTCGTTTCGGAGCAGCTGCCATTGCATTGACAACAAGCGCCCGTAAAGACGCCGCAACCGCCCGAACTCATGCCGGTACTGACACAAAGAGCCAGGTCGACCTGTGACGACGGGGGATTGCTTCCGATCTCGGTAACGATGTCTTCGGCACCAAAGATACCGTCGTTGTCGTTGATGACGTAACTGTTACCGTCGGCGCTGGTCGCTGAGTAGATCGTACAGCCGCCATCACCCTCACCTTCGCCGGTGATTTCAAGCCAGTAGCACTCAGCGGCATTGATGACCGGCGGCGCTGCAACCGGAGCCGA
>JBMYUM010000115.1:0-10550 GCA_049605375.1 Phycisphaerae bacterium
CCGTCGGTCGAGCTTTCGAAAGTGGATCGCCTCCAAGAGGTCGTCAGCGTGTATTTGTTCCCGGTCGGCGAGGTCGGCAATCGTCCTTGCCACGCGAAGGACCTTGTCGTGGGCGCGGGCTGACAAACCCAATTCGGCCATGGCCTGCTGCAGCACGGTTTCGCCCAGTTGGTCGATCGGGCACCATTTTCGAAGTGCCGCTCCGCGCATGGTGGCGTTGGTGGATCGTCCATCGTTTTCGAATCGTTTCAGTTGAATTCGGCGAGCGCGGAGCACTTCCGACCGCAAGGATGCCGACGATGTGCCGAGCTCGTTGGCGCGCAATGCGGAGAAGGGGACGGCCGGCACTTCCACGTGAATGTCGATACGGTCAACGAGTGGTCCGCTGATTCGCGACATGTATCGTTCCACCTGAAGCGAGTGGCAACTGCAGTTGCGTTGACTGTCGGTGAGATAGCCGCATGGGCAGGGGTTCATGGCGGCGATCATCATGAATGTGGCGGGGAAGGTGACCGTGCTACTGGCCCGTGCGATGGTGACGGTTCCATCTTCGAGGGGTTGGCGAAGTGCTTCGAGGGCTGGTCTGGCGAATTCGGGTAGTTCGTCCAGGAACAACACGCCGTAGTGTGCCAGTGATACTTCTCCTGCTTTAGGGATGGAGCCTCCTCCGACGAGTGAAGCGATGCTTGCCGAGTGGTGTGGGGTGCGTACGGGGCGTGTTCCGAGCAGGGCGACGCCCGAGGCTAGCTCGCCGGCGACGGAGTGGATACGTGTGGTTTCCAGCGATTCCGTAAGGGTGAGAGGCGGGAGGATTGTGGGGACACGCTTGGCGAGCATGGTTTTTCCTGAGCCGGGCGGTCCGATCATGAGGACGTTATGCCCGCCTCCGGCAGCGATGGTGAGGGCACGTTTGACATGGTCTTGTCCACGGACTTCGGCGAAGTCGATGGTGTAGTCTTTTGCGGCTGCGAAGATGCGTTGGACGTCGATCTGCATCGGATCGACGGGGAGTTCACCGGTCAGGATGCCTGCCCCGTGTGTCAGGGAGGCGACCGGCAGGACATCGATCCCTTCGACGACTGCGGCTTCTGCGGCGTTTGCTGTGGGAAGAATGAGACCGCGGAACCCGTGTGCCCTGGCGAGGAGTGCGACGGACAGGGCTCCGGTGATGGGGCGGACGCGTCCGTCGAGGGCCAGTTCGCCCATGATCATGAAGTGTTCGATGATGTCGCTTTGGAGCGCTCCGTCGGCGAGGAGCATGCCGAGTGCGATGGGGAGATCGTAGGCGGGTCCTTCCTTTCGGAGGTCGGCGGGCGCCATGTTGATCACGCATCGGTTTCTGGGGAACGGGTAACCGGCGTTTTCGATCGCGCTTTGGACGCGGAGTATGCTTTCCCGTACGGCGGCGTCGGGCAGGCCGACGATCACGGGTCTGTCGTATCCGCCTTCGCAGACGTCGACTTCGATTTCAACGGGGAGTGCGTCAATGCCGCAGCAGGCGGCGCAGTGGATTTTGGCGAGCATGGGGCGTTCTCACGTGGGTTGGTGATCCCTGCCCCGAGATTTCCGGGATTATTGTAAGCTGTGCCCTGTTGAGGTGAAGGGCTACTTGCAAGCGATTCTTTATTTCCTATATTGCCTATTTGCCCCACTCTTTATGGTGGTCCATGTCGAGTATGTTGTAGATTGCTCGGAATGGCCGATGTCGGTGTTGTATCGTCATGATGTGGTGGCTGACGGCGTGACTCGAGCTATTGCGGCGGGTTTGGCGCAGGCTTGCGGCTGTGTATGCCGAGCGGTACGATTCCGCGATGTTTTGGCGCGGGTGAGGGGATCATCGCTCCCTGTATACCCTTCTGATCAATCGGAGAATTCCCCATGAGCCATTCGGCGACGGCCGAGCGACCTGCCATTTTGGGCGGGACGCCGGCTGTAACGATCGACGGCACGGAAGCAGCGCGCTGGCCGATCATTACAGACGAAGACGTGGCGGCGGTGACTGAGGTCTTGCGTAGTGGCAAGCTCTCGATCAACAACGTGGCCTACGAGCTCGAAGCGGACTACCGTGAATTTCTGGGGGTAGAGCATACCCTGGCGTATTGTAATGCCACGTCGGGTCTTTTTGCGGCGATGCATGCGTTCGGTCTGGAGCCGGGCGATGAGGTTCTGGTGCCATCGGCGACGTACTGGGCATCGGTGATGCCTGTGCTCTGGTGTGGTGGCATTCCGGTCTTCTGTGAGAGCGAAGAAGATCAGATCGGGCTCGATCCGGAAGATGTTCGTCGGAAGATCACGCCGCGAACGAAGGCGATGGTCGTTGTCCATTTATGGGGCATGCCCTCCAAGATGGACGAGTTGATGGCGATCGCCCGTGAGCACAATTTGAAGGTCCTGGAGGATGCGTCTCACTCTCATGGGGCGACGTACCGGGGACAGAAAACGGGTACATTTGGCGATGCGGCCGTTTTCAGCTTACAGACGGAAAAGTTGGCACCGGCGGGTGAAGGTGGCCTTTTGGCGACCAACGACGGTGAGCTTTTTGAGCATGTTCAGTGTTTAGGACACTTTGAGCGTGTTATAAAACTTGAGTCTGCTGCCCGCCGTTTTGCGGGTACCGGCTTTGGTATGAAGCATCGGATGGCGCCGTTGTCTGCGGCGTTGGCACGCGTTCAGTTCAAGCATCTGGCGGCGCGAAACCAGAAGCGGAACGAGAACCTGATCTATCTGTCTCAGCGGCTTGAGGCGTTGGGGATCAAGACGTTCCTCGCACCGGAGCACATTGAGCGGGTTTATTTCATGTACCTGCTGGACAATGAGGAATCAAAGACGGGCTTGGCAACGCCACAGCTCGTTCGTGCACTTCAGGCGGAGGGGTGCCAGGTGTTGCAGCCACGATATCCTCTTTTACATCAGCAGCCGGTGTTTACGGAAGGTAAGTTTATTGAATTGGCGCGGCTGTCTCATTTGCCGCGAGAGTCCTTCCCGGTTTACCGACCGGATGCGTTGCCTGTCACGGAAGCCGGCACGCGGAGGATGTTCCAGTTACCGACGTTCCCTTCAGCGGATCGTCCGTTGCTGGATCAATACGCCCAGGCGTTCGAGAAAGTCTTGGGTTCGGCTGCAGAGATTGCGGCCTTGCCCGTCGACGACGCGTAGCCTGGTCGTTCCGCCCTAAGGGATTACATGACTACGATTCACAAGTTGCTGCCTCGAGACATCGATTGCCTTGTGCTTGGTGGCGGGATCACGGGTGCCGGTATTGCGCGTGATGCTGCCATGCGGGGATTGCGGTGCCTGCTCGTGGATTCGCATGATTTTGCGTCCGGAACGAGCCACCTCACATCGAAGCTGATCCATGGCGGTCTCCGTTATCTTGAGCATGCTCACATCAAGCCTGTGATTGAGGGGATTGTCGAGCGCGATCGTCTTCTTCATACGCTTGCCCCCAATCTTGTTTCTCCGATGCGTTTCATCATGCCTTTTGAGGGGCGGAGTTTCCCGAAGTGGCTGGCGACGGTATGCAGTTTACAGCTCTACGGGCTGTCGGATCTTGTTCGTGACCGACGTTGGTCGGGCGGACTTCTCGCACCCGGTTTGCGTCGTGATTATCCGGAGATCAAGCCTCATCCGTTTTGCATTTCCTTTTGGGATGCGCAAGCGAACGATGCCCGGCTGGTGATGTCCAGTTTGCGTGCCGCGGAGCAGGAGGGGGCTTTCCTCTGCAATTATACGCGTATCAAGGCTGCCTCGTTTGATGGCAATCGCTGGAGCCTTCAGCTGGTCCGTGAAGAGGACGGTTTTGAGTGGACGTTGCAGGCGCGGTCGATTGTGAATGCGACCGGACCCTGGTCACCGCTGACGGCGGAGGCGTTAGGGGTGGAGCCGAAAGAGCTGATGTGGATCAAGGGTTCCCACATCCTGATCAATCGTCCTGCACGTTTTGGTGACGACGCCATTGTGATTCGGAGTGTACGTGACCGGCGTCCGCTATGGGCTGTTCCGTGGGAGAATCGGCTGATCATCGGTAGTACGGAGTCGCGATACTCGGGCGTCTTGCGGGAAGCGCGGCCTACGCGGCAGGAAGTTGACGACTTGTACGAGAGTTTCGTTCACTACTTCCCGCGTTTGGGTGTGCAGCGTGCCGACATTCGATGTGCGTTCTCCGGTGTTCGGCCGATTATTGCGCAGTCGACCGCTTCGGAGAACAGTCTTTCGCGCGAGCATCGGATCAGTGTCGACCAGCATCGTCATCTGATTACCGTCAAC
The DNA here is from genome assembly GCA_049605375.1 of Phycisphaerae bacterium. Taxonomy (GTDB): domain Bacteria; phylum Planctomycetota; class Phycisphaerae; order UBA1845; family UBA1845; genus JADFOB01. The sequence goes on from JBMYUM010000115.1 coordinate 4,267, forward strand.
GGTGGAAAGTTGACGACGTTCCGATTGATGGCGCAGCAGACGATCGACAAGATTCAGGTGTTGATTGGTCGGTCGAAGGTTGATCGTGATACCAAAACCCGCCTTCAGCGTGAAATGTTGTGGCCTGGGATTCCGAAGTGTGAAATCGACTCTCTGATTGAGCGTCATGCTTCGGCCTATCCGGATGTTCATCGTACTCCCGGTTTGGTGCGGCACTTAACGCGTCTCTACGGGCGTGACGCGGCGTCGATCATGGATGAGATGGTGCGCGACCCTGACCTGGGCAAAGTGTTGGGGGATGGTCCGCCTATCACGCTCGCGGAATGCGGCTATCTTTGTCGCCACGAGTACGTCTGTCACCTGGTGGATCTTGTAAAGCGGCGAACGTCGTTCTACTTCCTGGCTGATGATCCAGGGTTCACGGCCTTGGCCGAGATTGCCGATCATGTGGCGCCGATTCTTGGATGGGACACGAAGCGCAAAATCGCAGAGATTGCCGCGGTCACATTTGAATTCGGTGCGGATATGGCAGCGATTCGCGATGTACCCAAGCCTTCCCCCGGGAAGAAGAGCCTTCCGGCATGTGCGTAGCGGGTGATACCGTGGCGGTTGCTTAGACTTCAAATTCCAGTTCGAGTGCCCGTTTGTGATCTGAGACACGGAACACGCCGAGGGTGTTTTCCGTACCTGGCATCACCGTGGCGTAGACGTACTCGATGTTGACGTCGTTTTCTGCCATGGTCTGAGCTATCTTTGCGAACGAGCCGGGCTTGTTGGGGATCGGTACGCAGATGACCGGATTCTCGACATAGGCCGCCCCGTCATGCCGCAGCACATCCTGTGCGAGTTCGAGATTGTCGACGATCATGCGAATGGTACCGACGTCGGCCGTATCGAGGACCGTAAAGGCACGGATGTTCACCCCGCGTTCGGTCAATTTGCCGCAAATGTGAGCGACGACTCCGGGTTTGTTGAGCAGGAATGCGGAAATCTGCAGTTCAGCAATGGCACGCACGACGATACCTTTCAGCAATTGGCGTTCTGTACGGATCAAGCCGCCACTGGATCTGATCTTTGTCACGTCACCGGTGGCCTGATAGCCAAGCGGCATTTTCACAACTCATCAATTCGACCGAGATGCAATCGACATGCAGACCTTGTGGCGTCACCCTAACCAGGCGACCCGAAACCCTACCCGGAAAATGCTAGCACAAAGGCTGACGGCGAGCAAACAGCTTGCCGGGCTGCTTACAGCTCTTTACTATCGAGGGTTGTGGCTCGTGTTCTTCATGGGCACTGGATCTGCCATTGGCGTGTGAATTTGATGGAATCGAGAGCGGAAAGTGATGATGCAAACGACAGATGATGCGATTGGTGCGGCGACTGGCAGGATTCCGAGTGGCTGTTCCATCCTTACGGTCGCTCACGGTGATCAGCGAACCGGGGTTCTGGTGTCATGGGTCCAGCAAGCGTCATTCGAGCCACTGCAGTTGACGGTATGTGTGAAGCGTGGTCGTCCTGCGGCTGACTTGATCGACGGGGCGGGTCGTTTTGTGCTCAACGTCATTGGCGATGATCCTTCTGTGATGTTCAAGCATTTCGGCAAGGGCTTCTCACTGGAAGAAGATGCCTTCGCTGGTATCGATCATGGGGAATCGGACTTCGGGCCGGTTTTGCCGGGTTGCATTGCCCGGATTGGTTGTGAAGTGAAGGACAGGATGGCGGGCGGGGATCACGATGTGTACCTCGTTGACGTGAAAGCCGGTGACGGCGATGCGGCGGAATCGCCGTACGTGCACATTCGGAAATCCGGCAAGACGTACTAGCGCGACGCAGCCGTTAGAGACGATCCAGGTTCTGTGAGTTACGTCTGTCGTTGCGGCTGCCTGCACTTGTTGTTGCGTTAAGATTCCGCGAAATTTTGATGCCCTTCGCTTCATTCCTCTGTTGAATGTGGCGAGGGGTTTCTTGATTCAATGGAAGGCACTGCGGGCGTTCGGTGCGACCGTTGATGCTTGGGTTTCACGTCATTTCCAGTTCTTCGCTTGCCTTGTGGACGTTGAATACGTCTTCTCGCGCTTTTGCGGCGTTTGCACGTTGGGGTTGCGCGATTTGCGTGGTTTTGGTTTTCAGCTATTGGTTCGTCATTGAGGGCGGTTGTCTGTATTCGGGCGCATTTTGGTGCGTCTGTGTCACAACTGTGGCATTCGTATTCGGATTTGACACAGTTCATTGCGGCGCGTAACAATTCACAGAGTTCGGGAACGCGGTTGGGGGCATTCTCGTTTTGATCAATTGGGTCTTCCTTGGAAGGAGCGTGTCTTGATGCGATCCGTGCGCCTGGTGTTTATGGTCGGTCTGGTGGGGATGTTTTTGGGCGGGTGCAAGTCTGGGCGCTCTACTCGTGCAATTGCGCTTGTTTCCGCTGATGAACATAACATTGGTGGGTTTGGTCTACCGGCAGCGCCGCTAGAGGAGAACCGTCGAATCAGTTTCCACTACATTGCTCGTCTTCAAGGCGAGTGCGAGGGAATTCGTTTCTACTGGGATTTGGACAAAGGTAACCTCGTTAATACCCGTACCAGATTCAAGAGTGCTTTTGATGCCGTGTCGTCGGCCCGCGGATGCGATTGCGTTGCGACGATTGACGCTGGCAACCACCGGATTCGTCATGACAATGCGAATGACTGTCCGAATTCATCTGGTCCAGAGCTAACTGTCTCATTGGGAGATGGAGCCAAGAATTCTACGATCATCAACGGGCTGACCATAAAGGAAAGTGGTGCCGCGCTCGGCTTTCAAGGCATCGAAACTACAGGCGCGTACAACATGTCTTCTGGTCAGAGCGTTACCCTCGTTATCGATTTTGGTCTGGAAAAGTGCGTCCAGCCCTTCTTTGTCACCCTCAGCAATGGGATGACGGGGGCTTCGGCTGCAGCGGCCATCGAATCAGCATTCGAAGATGTAAACCGTAGTCGCTGTGGCGTGACTGCAGTTCGCTCTGGTAATGTTGTCACGTTTGGGGCGATTGACGTAATACCGGAATTGCGGTTCCAGCTCGAAAATGAGCATCAGGTAACGATCGACGGCATGGAGTTAACGGGGCAGCCGTAATTACCGGAAGAATTTGCTTGACGAGGCCAACACCACTTTGTGGCAGCAAATAGGATTGGAACGAATGCAGACTAATTTTTTTTTAACTGCAATTTCTTTGATGTGTTTGTTTGGGCAACAGGTGACGCGTGGTGCATCTTCAGATGCTGCATCTGTACAGAAGAGCGAGTTGATGGCCAATTGGATGATTCCAGCGTTCAGTATTGAAGTTGAGGGCGCTAATCGTTCTGATCGTCGACCGATTCGATTCTATTTTGTCGCCGCACTCACATCTGAGTGTGATGATATGAGTTTCACTGTGGATTTAAGCGGTTCATCTGGAGACGCTGCATTGCAGTACGCAGGGGGTTTCAATCAATCGATCGATCCTCATTGCAATTGCATGGCCGTTCCATCATCGATGGGAGGCAAGCACGGAATACGGCATACTGAGAAGGGAAGCGGTTGCAAAGTGTGCCACAAGACTGTTGAGCCTCGAATCGAGGTTGAGCTAGGCGACGGCGTGAGTGAAATCACGTCGATTTATGGTATTGATCTTTGCGATCACTCGTCTTCGAGTAACCAGTTTGGTGGCATTCGGGTACTCAACGTCCCTTCGTCATTGACAAGTATACACTTTATCTTGGATTTTGCAGACGTATCATGCCTTGATCCAGTCACTGTTTCGATTACGAATGCAGTCAGCCCCTCGCACGTTGCACAGAAAATAGCGGCTGCATTCAATCGTGTTAACGAATCGTGTATCGACCAGAATGGTGGCGTAGAGGCTACCGTGATTGGTGATCGTGTCGAGTTCCCACCCATTGCAGATTCCGATCCCAGAATTCGTGTGCGATTGAGTGATCACAGCTCAGGGATTGTCATTGATGGTTTGAAGTTCGTTGGCAATCGAATTGAGTAAGCGGAAGGTGTCGAATATTGTCCGATCGTAACGTAGACACCGAGTCATACCATCCGGATGATTTGCCATCAACATGGATTCCTCGGCCTCTAGAGGAGGGAGAGGTCGTTGGTTTGTGGCGGGTCGGTGAACTCCTTGGTCGCGGCGCATTTGGACAGGTGTATTTTGTTACCCGTACCAAGCCGTTCAAGCAGGCTGCCGCACTCAAGCTGCTGTTGCCTGGCAAGTTCAAGCAGAGTTTCATTGAGAATTTTGAAGACGAACGTGACCATCTTGCGGCCATGCATCACAGTAATATCGCTCAGATTATTGACGGTGGATCGACGGATGATGGACAGCCGTACTTTGTCATGGACTTTGTTGATGGCGGGACCATCTTGGAGTATTGCGATAATCGTACTATTGGTCTTGAGGGACGGCTACGGTATTTCATCGACGTGTGTAATGGCGTTGAACACGTTCATCGGAAGGGGATTGTCCATCGAGATATCAAGCCCTCGAATGTCATGATGCGTATTGAGAATGATGTGGCGGTGCCGAAAGTTGTGGACTTCGGTATTGCCATGTGTTTGCGCGAGGATGTCCGACCGAACCTTGCGGGTACTCTTTACTACATGAGTCCAGAGCAGGCTAAGAATGATGGAGGGGTTGGTTCACGCTCTGATATTTATTCTCTTGGGGCACTTCTATATGAGCTGATGGTGGGTGTCACACCGTTTGATGACGACAATCTTGAGAGTACGACGCAAGAAGGCATTCTGGATGCTGTGATTAAGCGTTTACCTCCTACACCAAGCGACCGCTTGCAATCACTGGGTGCAAATTCAGACAGCGTGGCTTCGCTGCGAAAGTTAACGCGGGTACAGTTGCGAACGAAGCTGCGCGAGTTTGAGCTTGATGGAGTTGTGATGCGTGCGTTGGCAAAGGACCCTTCGGATAGGTTCCCCACGGCTCAGGCTATGGGGGAGGCTGTTCAGGAGATTCTCGACCGACGCCCTACGCCACATGTGCGTCGAAGAATCAGACGAAATGCGATGATCTCAATTGCTGCCGTTGCGATCCTGGCATTTTCCGCGATCGGGTTCTGGCAGCGTTCGGCAGCTGATCGTCAATCCACTCGATACCTTGAGACGGAGGTATCACTATTCACGAACCCCACTTTGGCCAGGGAGCAGCTTGCAAGTTACATACAGGACTATCCGGACGACGTCCGTGCGCACGAGGATTTGGTCAACGCCCTTTTTCGGGTAGGCAAGTCACCAGAAGCGTGCGAAATGGTTCGCTCTTCATCGCATCTGTCCCAATCAGCCGAGCTTCAGTTTGCGATGTATTGGTGTCTGCGCGATCGGCCGACTGAAGCAGAGTCATTTCGCAGGAGTTGCTTGGATCTTGTTGGTGACTATTCTTTTTTCCGGGCTCGTTTGGCTCAGCCGGAAGTCGGGATTCCTATTCTTGAAGGCCTGCTCAAGCAGACGAATGACCCGACCGTTCCTTGGACCCAACATCAGGTTCGAACCGAGCTTATTCTCAAGTACATGAATTCCAAGAACGATCGGTTGGATGATGCTGAGATGCTCGCGCGGAAATCGATTGAGTTGGCTCTTGGCGATGAAGTGCTTTCGGCTCGCGCCATGCTGGCTTATTCGCTCATGCTTCAACGCAAGCTTGAGGAAGCCGAATCGCTTTTGGGCAGCGTCATTGAAATCAAGCCAGACTATATCGCACCATACTTGAATCGAGCACAGGTTCGAATCAACCGTGGAGATTTCGATGGTGCTTTGGATGACTGCGATTTTGTTCTCAACGTGGGTCGTTATGGTACGCTGATGGCTCTTGGTTCGAAAGCAAGAGCGTTGATCGAGAAGTCTAAAGAGGCTCACTCATCGGCTCAGGCGTCGAATCTATTAGCGCGCGCGGAACGCACAGCAAAGATTATGTTAGACGAGAGCTCTGGTGATCACCAGGCAGTGTACTATCTTGCGGCGATTCAATTTCAGCGTCGTAATCTAACCCGCGCATTCGATCTACTTCAGGAGATTGAGATACCATCGCATGAACAAATGTTTTCCTATCTTCGTGCCGAATTCTATGGTGATGTTGAGCTGTTACGAGCGTTGGTCCTGGATGCGAACGGGTCTGAACTAGAGGCGATTGTGAGGCTCGTCGCCTCTTACAAGATTTTCAACTCGACTGACGTAGTGTTTACTATGGCCACTATGCTGGGTCGAACCAAGGCGGTCAGTACTTATGAAGTGTACTTATTGGATCT
>JBMYUM010000116.1:0-10463 GCA_049605375.1 Phycisphaerae bacterium
CTGGCGCTTTCGCGCCCAATAGATGGCCGTCGCGATCCGACGACTCTTGGTCTCCTGGCTGTTGTAATAGAACAGATCAGACAGTTCGCGTTCAGAGAGGCGATTGACCAGTTCGGTCGCTGTCACTTCCAGGGTCGGATCCATCCGCATGTCGAGCGGTGCATCCGAACGGAACGAAAATCCACGTTCCGGCGTATCGAGTTGCATTGAAGAAACGCCAAGATCAACAAGTGCCGCGTCGACCCGCACGTCCAGTTCATCCAGAACGTCTTTTGCATTCCGAAAATTCGACTGAACCACATCGACCCTGCATGCCGGAGGCGATGGGGCAGGGGAGCTCGCCGAATTGCCGGCCGAATCAGATGACTCGGTCCCAGTGTCGGCTTGCACACCTGCGTCGGCTTGCACACCTGTGTCGGCTTGCGCACCGGTGTCGGCTTGCGCACCGGTGTCGGTTGCATCCGGCTGATCGATCAATCCCAAACGCTGCTTTACGCGCTGCAGGCTGACGGGATCAACATCGAGGCAAATGACGCGCCCATTCGCTCCGACAGCCTGGCAGAATTGCGATGTGTGTCCGCCCGCACCCGCTGTTCCATCCAGAACAAGCATGTTCTCGCGGATGTTCAGCAGATTCATGACTGCGTCCGGTAGGACCGGAATATGACCGAACGCTTCATCCGCCATCTGCCCGCCGCTCAAGCAAGAATTTTCATACTGAACCCAGATGGTCTCGTTTGAACCCACTGGGTGTAAGAAAGGAGGCCGTCATCCATCCTTGGAGACAGCCACCCGGAGTTACGGCGGTACAGAACATCGGTCGGCGAAGTCGTGCCGCACAGGGCGATTTCGCAGTCCTATGTACCCAGCGGACCGAGCGAAACCTGCTCGTCGCCGCGATTCCCGTACGCCGTGGTGATCAAGGCTCGGTGAATCCGTTCACGTTTCCACCCTGATCATTGTGCCGTGTAGGCATTGTGCCGCTAAGGCATTGTGCCGGTTACTTATTGAACCGTTACGAGCTCAAGCCGGTTGCCGTTGCATCGTCTCAGCGATGTTGCTTCGATTGAATCGCCAACACATTGGATTGCCGGGAACCAGCTTTGACCAATCGACCGCGCCAACAGATGATCGGTCAAGTCAGTGACAGTAGCTGTAACGAAGATTCGTTTCAAGCGACCGCCGCTCAGTCCATGGTTCGATCTCAAACGATCCGATGGTTCAAACCAACGGCTGAGATCGACTGCATCATCGACTGTATCCTTGTGTTGCTTCCACTCACTGCGATGTCAATCATGAATGCCAATGCATATGAATGCCAGAGCAAACAACTGCCAGAGCAAACAACTGCCAGAGCACACAACTGCTTAAGCACGGGGCCCGTAGATTCGAACCCAAACCTTCGAGTACAGTCAGCAAACGCCATCCTTGCGTGTTGCTGCCAGCTGCGTGGCATGTGTTCGCTACCGGCCTTACGTCCTATTGGCCTTCAGATTGGGTTCATTGACGATGCCCCCGATCAGATAGGGGGGAGCCCCGATCAGACCCGGAGTGGCAAAGCGATCTGTTCAACGTCTTCAGACCCAACTTCAGGCCGACCTGCGCAGGCCTGCCTGGTCTCAATCCGGAGTTGCTTGGAACCCGGCTTATGCGGGCTCGATCGGGTCCGGACCGTTCATGCCCGTAGTACCGTTCGTGCCCTCAGTACCGCCCATGCCATCAGTGCCGGGAGGAATAACACCCTCGTCCGGCTCATCCGACATGTACGGGTCCCAATCCACCCACTGATCGCTTGACCAGTCAATTCCCAATGCGTCGTCGAAGACCGGTGACGTCCAGATTCTGATGTGGTCATCCTGACCGGTCAGAATCACGTCGCCTTTCAAGTCGGCCTTTCGTCGAAGGTGATCGGGAAGGACGAAGCGTCCTTGCTTGTCCATCTCGACCGGAGAAGTTTGCGAAAAGAACTGAAGGCGAAACTGCTTCGCCCCGGGGTCGCGCGAACCGTACCGCCGGATTCGCGCCGCAACCTTCTCAAAACCGCCCGCCGTGTAGATCGCCAACGTATTGCGATGCGTACCCAACGTGACGTAGAGCAGACAGCCCTCCTTGTCAGGATCGACTACCGAACGCAAAGGCGAAGGCAGCTGAATCCGGTTCTTGGCGTCGATCGTCCGCTCATATTGACCTGCGAATAACCGCATGGGAGACTACGTCTCAATGACCCATTTCCTTCCATTTCTTTCCAAAATGTACCACTTCTCGGTTCTGACGCAAGTCAAAAATCAGAGCGAAAGTCCGAAAAATACTGCTTCATTACCCGTTCTTGCGCATGAACACACCACATATGCTGATTCGTTGCCCGTGGACCACAAGATGGCGCGGAAATGGGGAGGACCAGCAATTCTCGGTGACTTTGGAATGACAGGAGGACGAGTGAAAGTAGTCAGGGACGCGCGCGGATGTGCGTCAGGGATAGGTTCTGCACATCTCAGAGAAACCCGAGGGAATAGGCGATAATGCGGGGGGATACCCGGGCTACGACTGGCACGTCAGTGCCTCAAGAATGCCGCTGTGATAGCACTTCGTCGTACAACTCGCCGTACGCGTCCATCGTGCCGGCCCGTGTCCATCGAGCTTCCACTTCCTGGGCCGCTGCCGTACCTAGGGAGGCTGCGAGCCGGGGATGCTGTACCAGGCGCACGATGGCGTCGGCCAATGCTGAGCTCCGACCGAATGGGACAAGCAGGCCTGTCTCGCCGTCGCGAATCAAATCGCGACACCCGGCGACGTCGGTGGTGACGATGGGGCGTGATAGCGCCATCGCTTCCAGCAGGGCATTGGGCAGCCCTTCCGTCTGCGAGGGGAAGACGAACAAATCACACGTGGCAAGAAGACGTGGTACATCGTCTCGCATTCCGAGGAAATGAACGGCGTCCGAAAGTGAAAGGGATGCCACCTGGCGTTCGAGTTTGGAGCGTTCCGGTCCATCGCCCGCAATGAGCAGTCGCACGTCGGCCGCTTTACGTGCCAGTGCCATGGCATCCAGTAGATGATGCAGACCCTTGACCGGGTCCAGTCGGCCTGTCCACAGCATCAGGGGCGCGTCGTTCTCGATGGAGAGCACCGATCGGTCAATGGGTTTGGCCTGTCGCAGTTGGTCGACATCGACACCGCCGCGCACAAGGCGCAGCCGTGTCCTTGGGATACCGGCATGTGTATGTAGATGGTCGACCACGGAAGGGGAGTTTCCGATGGTGAAGCGGCATAGTCGGTAGGTCCATCCGCCGACGCGCAGGTGCCATCGCCGCTCCACTTCTGCGGTTTGAATCTCACAGAGCAAGTTGTCCCGTGGAACGCCTGCCCACCCTCGAACGATCCGGCAGGCCTGGTTGGCGTGGAAGAGAAAACTGTGCACCAATCGGGGACGAAGACGGCGCAAGTGCGCTCGAAGTCGAAATAGAACACGCACGTCCCATCCGCCGCGTCCGCCGCACGCAAAGACGTTAAAGTCTTCCGCGCGCATCCGTTCTCCCACCGGGCCAATGCCGGCGAGCGATAGGATGGCGACCTGCAGGCCTCGTGAGCGCATGTTCGACGCTAGGCGGTGGAGGTGCAGCGGCACGCCACCAATCTCAAGATCGGTTATGACGAATGCGATATCAGGGTTTGATGAAGCCAACGTATCGCTCGCTAGCGCGCCATGCGGAAGGGGCGTGGTGCGAAGGGGAGAGTCTCGGGCGGAACCTGATAAGGTCGATTCGGGTCCGGTGCCATCGTGTCATGACGCTGCGAAAGGGAGCGGATTGACGAATGTGTGAGCGCCCGGGCGATGGCACCTTCGACGGCCGACGTTTCTGCCGTTTCAAACCAGCTTGCCTTCTTGATGGTGCGAACATAGCCATGATCGAGCACGAGAAGTCCCCAGCGCCTGGGGATCTCAGTTTTCTTGATCAATTTGGGGGGCGTCAGAACGTAATGCAAGTTGGCGTGCGGGCGAACCAGGCAGGTATCGAATTTTCCTAGTGCCGGAGAGGCGTGGCGATGACGACCGGGGCGGCGAGCCCGACGTCGTGCAGCGCGTTCGGTGACGGCAAAGGCGAATTGCATTTGGTCGCCCTGGTCGCGTAGAAAATCAGAACGATAGGCCTTGCACTCAATAAAGACCACATGATGACGGTCCACCCGTTCTTCCTGCTCATAGACCGTCCGTCGTGGATTGCGGCGCCGGTATTTTCCGGCGCCGGCGACATCGATAATGCCTACCCCTGGCACCTTCACTTCGGGAGCAATCGCGGCGTAGCCGGCGTCCCACATCCAGCGGGCGGCTGCACGCTTGAGTTCGAGATGTAAACGACTTTCACCCATCGCCTGTTCTACAACTAGAAGTCCCGCCTCGAAAAATTCCACACGCAGAATCCGATTACCAGGAATTCGAAGAGCAACGATGAACCGATCGACGCGGTCGCACTCTTGTCCATCAGCTTCTCGTCGATGGCCTTGGCATCCTTCGCCATTTGCTGATCTTCAGGGCTTGCATCATTACCAGCCACGAAGGCATCGAATTGATCGTTGGCCAATTCTGACCATCGACGAATAAAGTAGGACGTGTCGCTGGTCTTCGGGGGAATCCAGCTGACAACCACCACTGTGTTGTAGAGCGAGGTGTAGTCTTTGTACTTTCGAAGTCCGTCGAGCTCGAAGAGGGTCGGAAGTGTGGGCACAATGGAGAACACCATCCATGCGACGATCGACAACAGTGTCGACGCGACGGCACTCCTTGTTTTCATTCCGACCAGAGCGGAAATGCAGTATATGTAGCTGAAGATCAGGACGACTGTCGGGACAGCGAGCAGGTAGCCCGGGCGCCACTCACCCCATCGAAGTCCCATGATCAGGAACGAACCTGTTACCGCGATCGATGCTTGAACGAAGACGAACACCATCGCCGAAATATACTTGTAGACAAACAGGCGGCCACGACTGATCGGTTTCGACAGCAGAATGCCGGCAACGCCGGTATCCATCAGAGATGGAATGATATGAGCGGTGGCAATCACCATCAGCATCATGCCGACCATGCCCAGCACAAACTCGAAGATGATGGTGACCACGAAATCACTCAGACTACCGGGGTCCCTGATCACCAGGCTGGGAAGGGTCAAATCGATCGAAATGAGCCCGAAGAAAAGATGCAGGTTCGCGTCGCTGAAGCTGATGCTTGCAAGGAAACCCAGAATCAAGATCACACCGGCGAGCATGATCCAAAAGATGCGGCTCTCGCGCGATTCGCGAAAACTGTCAATTAAAACCGCGAGAAACTGCAACGCTAAAACTCCTGCGTTACGCCCCAGTCAATCTGAATCCACAGGCAATCAATACCTCGATTCGATCATCAACGGCGACATTCGTCTATGCGCTCGGGGGCGCTCCGACCGCCTCAACCAGGACATCTTCCAGGCTGAATCGTTTGGGAGCGACACCGACAATCTTGATTCCATCACGCCGCAACACGTCGATCAGTTCGTTGACCTTGTCGACATCATTTCCGGCGAGCCGAATATGCGACCCGTCGATACGCCCGCCCATCGCTTCTGCCTTTGGAGCCAGCGTCGAAGGCAGGACGCCGACGATTTCGACAACATATTCCTGCGTGTGCTCGGTGAGTTCCGAGAGCGTACCCTGACGCGCGACGTTACCGTCGACGAGAATCGACACACGATCACAGACCATTTCCAATTCGCTGAGAAGGTGCGAATTCAGAAAGATCGTCTTGCGCTGATCCCGCAGCTCTTGAAGAAGCTCGCGAACGTCGCGGCGCCCGACCGGGTCCAGTCCGTCTGTCGGTTCGTCAAGAACCACCAGCTCAGGATCGTTCATCAGTGCCTGGGCGATACCAAGGCGCTGAAGCATACCCTTCGAGTACTCGCCCGTACGGCGATGAGCCCACTGCGTCAGCCAGACGCGATCGAGCAGCATCTGGGCCCGCTTGCGACGCTCCACTCGCGGGACCTTGCCCAGCATGGCGTAGTAATCGAGAACCTGCATGCCGGTGAGATAGTGCGGGAAGCGATGGTCTTCAGGAAGATAGCCGATGACCCCGAGCTTGCCGCGATGCCCCACGGGCCGACCGAGAATCGTGCCCAACGCGCGGGTGGGTTTGACGACCGTCATCATGATCTTGACGAGCGTCGACTTGCCGGCCCCGTTGGGGCCAAGCAACCCAAAGATTTCGCCGCGACCGACCTGGATGTTGACGCCGCGTAACGCATGCGTCGTGCGACCATAGGTCTTGCGGACGTCGATCAAATCGACAGCCCAGTTTGTCATCTCTGTTACGGCGACCATGACAACAACCGTTCCTGCAGAACAACATCGGCAACCGACTGCGCAGTGTCATCCGGCGTCACATCCAGCCAGTGCGCATCACGAATACGCTTGAACCAGGTACGTTGTGACTTTGCGAGATGACGAGTATTGATTTTGATCAATTCCGTCGCCTCTGCAAGGGAAATCTCGCCGTTGAGGTGCCGAATGATCTCCGCATAACCGACCGCCTTGCATGCGGTCTCGCTCAGCGGCTCGCTTTCAGCAATAAGACCCCGCACTTCGTCAACGAGTCCGTGGTCGATCATCGTTCGTACGCGTTGGTTGGTTCGCTGGTTCTGATCTTCCAGCTCGCGCCGTATGCCCAGGAAGACACAATCGTATTGCGTCCGTTCTCGATCCCACTGCTCCTGCAAGTCGGTGATCGGCGTTCCCGTCAGCCGAAACACTTCAAGAGCACGGATAATCCGACGCAGATCATTGGGGTGAATTCTCGCTCCCGCCGCCGGATCAACCGACGCCAACTCGCGATGGAGTGAGGGAGAGCCTTCCCGTTCTGCGATGGCATGAAGTTCCGCACGAATTGCGTCATCCGCACTCGGTCCATCGAACAACCCCTCCGTCAGGGCTTTCACATAAAGTGCCGTCCCGCCGACGACGAAGATCGGAACCCCTTGTTCAGCCAATGATTCAATGATGCCTTGGGTATCGCTGACATACCGCGCCACGGAGAATTCCTCGCTCGGCTCAGCGACATCGATCATGTGGTGGGGGATTTCGGCAAGGACGCTCGGCGCTGGCTTTGCCGTTCCGATGTCCATGCGCCGGTACACCTTCATCGAGTCGATGCTGATGATGTGCCCGCCGGTTCGCCGTGCCAGTTCGCGGCCAAGTCCTGCCTTACCTGAACCCGTGCAGCCAATGATCAGATTCAAGGTAGCCGGCATGACGGAATTGCGCACTTACCGATGGCTTGCAGCGAGCCTCTGACGCGAGGCACCGATGCCTCGCGATTCATGGGAGATTGGCACGAACAGAGTCTGCGATCAAGCAGTTATGACGAGGGTAGACTAGCAGGTTTACTCGGCTTTGCCGACCGTACCCTGAGCCGCAGCCGGCTGGCTGGCGGGTGATTGCGCAGGATCGTGATTCGACTGCTCTGATAGTTGTTTGGGATCCGACGGGGTGGATGCTTTATCAATCTCATCCTTTACGTCGTTGAGGCCGCGCTTGAACTCAACAATACTCTTGCCCATGGAGCGGGCGACCTCGGGAAGTCGGCGACCGAAGATCAGCAGCGCGACCACGAGGATAACAACCATCTCCGTTCCACCGGGAAGCCAGACTGCCAGTAGATGTGTCATCCCAAGTCCTCCTGCTTTGGTGGTCAGCCCGACCACGCTGAAATCTCATGTGCCATCGGGCGTCAAAGGCCGAGCGGGCATCTCCATACAGTATACGACCGACTCAAACCCGGAAGCAACATACTCTTATGATCGGTCTGCGCCCGCCGCCCCTTGCATCCACCCACGTGCAAATTCTTGTCAGGGGGGTCGATTCGCCTACAATCCAGCCCGGAAAGGCCACAGAATTCGGCTCACGCGGCGTTCGGCGCGATCGCTGTTTGCGAGCCCAATACCTCGCCGAGGTCCTGCCAGTGCCGGTTGGACACGACACCAGATGTGAATCAGGGCGAAACAAATGCCAGATCGATACCTCGTTACTGCAGGCTTGCCATACTCGAACGGCCGCCTCCACGTGGGCCATATCGCCGGTGCCTACCTGCCCGCTGATACGTATGTCCGCTACCTGCGCGCTGCCGGGCATGAAGCGCGATTTATCTGCGGAAGCGACGATAACGGCGTCGCAGCACTGAAAACCGCACGCGAAGAGAACCGCAGCGTCGAATCACTCACCGCTGAATACAACGAACGACAGGCCGCCGATTTTGCAGGCCTGGGGATCAAATTCGATATTTATGGTGGAACGCACCAGCCCGACTTCGTCGAAATCCACGAGAAATTCAGCCAGGAGCTGTTCCTGAAGATCCACGAAAAGGGCTATTTCACAAAACGCCGTACCATGCAGTTGTTCGATCCCGTCGCCGGCCAGTTTCTCCCGGACCGGTACGTACAGGGAACATGCCCTCACTGCTGTAGTGATCAGGCCTATGGCGACCAGTGCGAGAGTTGCGGCAAAAGCCTCGACGCGCTGGAACTGATCCACCCCATCAGCAAGATGACCGGTACCCCGGCTGAAACGCGCGAAACCGTCCACTGGTTCCTGCGACTGGATCAGCTGGAAGACACGCTACGTGCCTGGATGGAAGGCAAGCAGGATCACTGGCGGGCGACGGTATTGAAGTTCGCCTTGGGGCAGATGAGTTTCGCTGTTCAAATCGAACCGGCGTTGGTTGACGCTGACAAGTCGCTCCTGGATGGGCTGCCCGAACACAAGGCACGTTTGGAAGGCGAAGGAACGCGCCTCACTTTCGAGACAAAAGATGCACGTGACCAGGCATGTGAAGCCCTTCGCAATGCTGGGAAGCCGGCAGAAATCGTCCACGGGCTCCCCGAACGAGCCATGACACGCGACCTGACCTGGGGCGTGCCGGTTCCACTTGATGATCCGGATGCCGAAGGCAAAGTGCTCTACGTCTGGTTCGACGCCCCGATCGGTTATGTGTCGTTTACGGGCGCGATGTGTGCAAACCTCGGCGAAGGAGAGGGCGCTTACGCCGATTGGTGGAAGAATCCTGACTGCAAAGTGGTCCACTTCATCGGTGAAGACAACACGGTGTTCCATGCCATCATTTGGCCGGCCATGCTGCTCGCCAGTCACGACAGCGACGATGTCCAAGGGGCAAAGGGGGAGTACCAGCTGCCCCACAACGTCGTTGCCAACGCGTTCGTCAACGTGAAATTTCCCGGGAAAGACGAAGAGAAAATGTCCAAGAGCCGGGGGACGGCAATTTGGATCGAGGAATATCTCAAGCAGTTTGATCCCGATCCGCTTCGATATTACCTGACAGCGATCGCACCGGAATCGGCCCGGACCACTTTTGACGTAGACGACTTTATCACCCGGAACAACGGCGAATTGCTCAATGCCCTTGGTAACTTCTTCAACCGCTGCATTACGTTTGCCCACAAGTACTTTGACGGAAAAGTGCCCGATCCCGGCGAACGCCAGCCCGAGGATATCGAGCAGCTGCAGCGATGTGCGACGGCGGCCGATAAAATAGCCGCGGAGTTTGAAGCGTGCCGGTTCAAGAATGCCCTTGCTGAAATCATGGCACTGGCACGGGATGGCAACGGTTACTTCGATCTGACCAAGCCGTTCATGAGCCGAAAGACCGACATGGATGCCTGTGGCAGGGCCATCAACGTATGTCTCCAGACGGCGCGTGCGTTGACGACGCTCATGGCGCCTATTCTTCCACATACGGCTGCGTCAGCTGCAAAGATGCTCCAGCTGGAGGCGTCTTGGCAGTCATGGAGTAGCACGACGAAGGAATTGCCCGGTGGTCACACGCTGGGAGAGGCAGAGATACTCGTGAAACGCCTGGATGCCAAAGAGCTGTTCGGCGAAGGCTAGTTCTGCCCGGGGGATCACCACTGTTTACCGTCAATCGAAATCCTGATGCGGATGATCTGAACGGATTCGGCCGCGCCATGCTGATCGGCTTTGGTGTGCTGGCCGTGCTGTTCTGGTTCCTTCCGTTTGTTCGTCCCTGGTTTGCGGGTGAAGCATCCGTTGCCGATGCGTTTCAATGGGCCGGCGGCTGGCGACAGACCACGAGCTTTGTTTTTCTTGCGCTCGGCGTGGGGCTGTTTACGTTGTCGGGCCTTTCGCATGCCGCGACGCGTCCGATTTACATTACCTGGATGAGCGTGACCGTACCGATCGGCATTGTCATGTCGACATTGATGCTCAGCCTGATGTTCTTCATCGTGCTGCCGATCTTTTCGTTGATCGTGCGTCGCTCCGATCCGATGCGTCGGGCATTCCGGGCGCCGGGCAGTTATTGGGAAACGCACAAGCAGCGAGAAGCTACGCTGGAGCGAATGAAACGGCTGTTCTGATCGCGAACGGCGACCGTTCCACAAAGGTAACGACCATGATTGTCCTCGGTA
>JBMYUM010000117.1:0-10444 GCA_049605375.1 Phycisphaerae bacterium
GCCGCAAAGCGCAGCGACGATCATGCTCATACCAACGAGAGTTAAACCAACGGCAAGGACCATGGCGCCGGCGCCAAGGTTTGCAAGGAACTGGCTTGCACGCCAATCGAGGTCAGCCTGGTCGATGGTGGTCTGCAATCTCGGAATGAAGCTGAGCTTTCCAAAGATAACGTCCGCCATGGACTTCTCTTCACCCAGCGCTCCCTTCCTCGCGATGCTGGCCTGCTTCTCGGCCTTGGAAGGTCGCCTCTCCTGCAGACGGTCGGAGATCCGCTTCTTGGTGTTGTTCTGTGAATCGACGACAACTTGAAAGATGCCGTAGAACAGCAACATCGACCCTGCCAGCGGAAGCAGGTAGACCAGCAGATCGCTGGACTGCCCGAGTAATGCCATGGATTCAATCGTGAGCATGGTTTCGTTTCCGTCGTTACCTGGAACCTGCTGCCTTCCTCAATCGAGGTCGGCGCGCGATCGGCGCGACCGGTATTAGTCTCCGCTGTCCGACATGAGGACGCGGCGATCAAAGAGCGAAGGATCGACGTTGCAACCTGACGAATTCAAGCGTTCGATGAACGAAGGCCTGATTCCCGTCGACACAAATTTCCCATAGGCCTTACCCTGGCCGCTGATACCTTCCTGTTCGAACATGAAAATGTCCTGCATGGTGATGGTTTCACCTTCCATGCCTGTCACCTCTGTCACACTCATGATTTTACGCGGACCACCCGTGAGTCGCTGAGCGTTGATGATGACGTGAATAGCAGATGCGAACTGCTGTCGAATAGCGCGAACGGGCAGGTCGAATCCTGCCATCATGACCATGGTTTCCACACGAGCCACGGTATCACGCGTGCTGTTCGCGTGGAGTGTCGTGAGTGACCCGTCGTGACCGGTGTTCATGGCCTGAAGCATGTCGAGCGTTTCAGGACCACGGCACTCACCAACCACGATTCGGTCCGGACGCATACGCAGGCTGTTGATCAGCAGGTCTCGAATGGCGATGCGTCCCTTACCTTCAATGTTGGCCGGCCGTGTTTCCAGACGGACCACGTGTGGCTGTCGAAGCTGAAGTTCGGCGGCATCTTCGATGGTGACGATTCGGTCCGTATCGGGAATAAACGAGGACAGGTTGTTCAGCAGTGTCGTCTTACCAGAACCCGTACCGCCCACCACCAGTACATTCAGGTGTGCATACACACATGCCTGAAGGAAGTCTCGAATTTCCGGCGTGCACGACTTGAAGTTGATGTAGTCGTCCCACGTCAGAGGGTCGGCACCGAATCGGCGAATCGACATGCTGGCACCGTCGATCGCGAGTGGTGGAATGACTGCGTTCACACGGCTACCATCTGCCAGTCGTGCGTCGACCAACGGGCAGGTCTCATCACATCGACGTCCGACCGCACTGACGATCTTGTCGATCACGTGCATGAGGTGAGCGTTGTCTCGAAATTGAACTTCAGTCAATATGAGTTTTCCGCCCCGTTCGACGTACACCTGCTTCGGGCCGTTTACGAGAATATCGCTGATGTTGGGGTCGGCGAGAATGACTTCGAGTGGCCCCAGGCCAAACGTCTCGTCCAGCACTTCTTCAATCAAGCGCTGACGATCCTGGTAGTTGAGCAGGGTGTTTTCCTGATCCGTCAGGTGTGCCACGATCTCACGAACCTGTTCGCGAAGCGTTTCTTCATCGCCAACCATACGCGTGAGGTCGAGCTTATCGATCAGCTTTCGGTGCAGGCGCATCTTCAGTGCATTGACCTGCTCGATCTTCTCAGTATTCGCTTTGGCCTTTGAGGGTTTTGCCGGCGTGGACGGCTTCTTCGCAGCCGGCGGATTCGGCTTTACCGGTGGCGGTGCCTTTGTTGCTGCACTGTTGCCTGTCAGTCTCTTACCGAACATGATTGTTCACCCCCAAACATACGCAAGACGGAAAGCCCCCTGCTCTCCATCATGGATTCGGATCGATTGGCCGATTCGCGCGCTACGCTGGAATGCCAAACGTCAGGCAAAGATTCGCCCGATCAGGCTCTTCTTACCCTCTTCTACATCGGCGTGCCCGTCGGGGCTGTAGAGCCTTTGTGCAATTTCCTCGATAGCCATACGGACCTTACTTTTTGGGGCGTGGGTAAGCAAAGGCTCACCGAGATTTATGGCACCGCTGACGGTCGCCCAATCGTCCGGTATAGAGGCGAAGGCCTCCAGCCCCAGCGTTTGGGACGAATCCTCAATGGAGAGATCGGACGAGTGCCTGCCGACTCGATTGGGAATCAACATGACGCGCTCGTTTCCGTCCCCGGATTCGCGAAGACCGGTAATGATTCGTGCCGCATTGCGAATGCAAGGCACAAGTAACTGCACAATCAGGAGATTCAGATCCGCGATGTCGATAACCGAGCGCGCTCGAACATCGGATCGTCCCGGACCGTCAACAATGACAAAGTCGTTGTGTTGCACCAAAGTCGAGAGCAGTCCAACACAGGATGCGGCGGTCATGGTGTCAGCTTCTGCGAAGCTTGAAGGGCGTGACAAAACTCTGACACCCGTATCATGCTTAACCAGCGCACGATCAAGCACCTGGGCTTCCAGTTGTTCCGGTGATTCGCAAAGGTCCGAGAGTGTATAGGTCGGGTCAATGTCGAGCAGGGTGGCGACCTGTCCGAAGCGGTAATCAAGATCGACTACGGTCACGCTCCCTTCCGACAACGCAGCAAGCTCGACGGCAAGATTGGTGGCGAAAAAGGTAGACCCAACTCCCCCGGAGGCCCCCATCACGGTGATCAACTTCCCTTCCGGTACCACGGAGGTACGGAAGGAGGCTATCTTCTCAATGGCTTCTGTCAGGGAATCGGTGTCGATCGGTCTCGGGAGGAACTCCCTCACACCGAGCCGCATGACTTTGAGAATCAGCGGGCCATCGGTGGATGTCGACGTCGCCAGAATAGCCGCATCCGGACATTCGGTTGCGATCTGGCTGATCACCGGCAAGATGGGTTCAGGGTTCGGGTCCAGATTGATGAGGACCGCCGCTGCATTGAACTGCTGCACCGCCTGCGGAAGCAGGGCCGGCTCGTCAACTTCCGCAACCAGCTTCGGTCGCGGTGACTGCAGCAGGGAAGCGCGCAACTCCTGGGATGCGTCTTCCTGTGCATTGAAGATAAGAAAACGTACGTCTCGCCCCATTGACGTCTTTCTTTGCCCCAAGCTCAAACGAGCGTGCCACGCATCTTACGTTGGCACGCCCGTTCACATGATTGGACAGACGCCTGCGGTTTTGGGTTGGCCACCTCCGCGGGCGTGCTACTGGATCAATTCGACTGGCCTAGTGCCTCCCAGCGTTCGGAAAATCTCCGTCAACTGGGCGCTATACTCTTCGATGGTGCCTTCCGCATGGAAGTGCTCACCTTGTCCTATATCGGCTATTTGTTGCATGAGTTCTTGGTTTGCGCCAGATCCTACCGAAACTGCGAATATGCGGATGTTCGCAGCAGCGGCTGCCTGTGCCCGATCGATTGCCCAGGCCGCGCCATCGCTACCATTACCGGTCGTGCCAACCTGATCGACGTTGGCATTTCCGTCCGTTAACAGAATAATCATTTTGACGG
This sequence comes from Phycisphaerae bacterium, assembly GCA_049605375.1. Lineage (GTDB taxonomy): Bacteria > Planctomycetota > Phycisphaerae > UBA1845 > UBA1845 > JADFOB01. Next base: position 3,606 of record JBMYUM010000117.1, read on the forward strand.
CATTCTGACGTGCCCGCTGACCGGTCAGTTCGGCCAGCGCCGCATCCAGCCCACCACCGACATTCGTCCATGGATCGTAGTGCCCTGCCTGCAGCGTGCTCATGCGGTCCGACACAAGTTCGTGGAATCGCGTGAGGTCCACTTCGTGGCGCCCCCACGTACCGTAGGATTCGAGCGATAGCTGATCGTCCGATTCAAGTTCCATGATCATTTCGACCATGTGATTGACTGCTTCCGAGACAGCATGCATGGGCTGATGCGGTGTGTTCGCGAGATCCGGCGTATCCTCTCCACGATAACGACGTTCCATCAGGTAGTTGGTGAACGTCTTGAGGCCGAATCGATAGCGAAATTCCGAATGAGCCTGCACCATGGCGCTGTTGTTCTGACCAACGTAGTCATGAATGAACTCAGACCATGAACCACCCGGGTAGGGATAGTCCACGAGCCAGGTCAGTTCATCGGCGTCCACAACGGAATCACCGTTACCCGGATTTGTCGGTACGTTTCCATCGAGACGTTCCGCCAATCCGCCCGCCATTCCACTGTCCCAACGAGCCAGCCCAAGTGCGACGGCAACGCGGTTGTTCCAGTGTCCTGTTCTTCCACCGACAGCATCAGCATAGTTTGACGACATGGCGGTGACTTCGGATCGTGAATAGCCGGTTTGTGCAAAGGTCATCATGACATCGCGGTCGGTCCACGTCTGATACCTTGGCAGGTATGCAAGACCGGAGTCAGCCGTTGCATCATACGAATCGCTGAGCGAATCACCCCAGTAATACATACGACCGAAAGTGGCACCAAGCTGTCCACCCCACGGGGCGCTGCCCGGATCATTTCCGCCATCACCCGGTGTGATGAGGCCGTTCGTCGGCGCGGGTGCGGGATTGAACGGATCACCCGGCGGCGGCGCTGTTACGCCATCACCGACGCCGTTGACACCACTCGTGACGGGGATGTTCCGCCACACGTCGAAAAGGTTGATTTCGGTCACGCCCAGGTTGCGCAGTTCGCTGTCGTCATTGTGAGATGCAGACAGGTCGATCACAAGCGAGATGTCACGCGGAATCATCATTGCGACGGCGCCGGCAGACATGTCCGTGGAATCCATGCCGAAAATCCGTGCGAAGAACAAGGGCACGGCACCATTCGAGGAATCCGCGGTGTGACGAACCCTGATGCTGACAGCATCTGGCATGAAGTTCGTTGGCTGGAATCCGGGAACACCGGACTCACCAAACGTGACGCGGCCGAACACAACATCCTGAGAATCGAGCGTAAGCTGGCGCCCGAAAACCGGATTCTGCTGGGTGTAACTCAGGGCAGCACTGCGTGCCTCTTCAAGTGCCACTTCCTCGCCGGGTGTCGCGAGCATGGCAGCCGCAGCGAGAGCCGCAGAGTCGGCAGCGCGCTGGATGTCGGCACGGGTGTTGTACATGGCTCCGACGTCAACTGTCAGAACGGCGAAACCAAGAAGGACAACCATTAACACAGCAACTTGGACCACAATGACCGCGCGCCGCTTGGCACGCTGCCTGACTTGACGAATGAGCATGTTTTCCCCTCCTCCAGAATCCTGGAGTCGTGTGGAGGCCATCACCCGGACGTTGTGGCGCGCAAACGGGCGGCCGTCCTTTGGTGTGAACTTCGAATACAGCTCATTGGAGATGGCAGATTGCTGTCAATGCGTAGGTCGTTCGTGGCCTGCGCATTTACGGCGGCCTGACCAGCGGTTGGCCCGGCAGTCGCATGAAGCGAGCGAGACCAGACCATGCAAAGACACCGCCTCGCCTCCTGGTCGTTAGACCTGAGAGGCAGACGGTGGAACGTTTAGCGAATTGTAGAGGCAAGGCTTCCTTCCCCACGCGACGGAGATTATCTCCGCCGCTATTCGATGCCTGCCGTCGGTGTTGTTGACTCGCGCTCCCCCGGCGTCGAGATCAGCGACGGCTGGCCGCTTTGACCAAACCCCAAGGCCCGTGCACGGAGGTTTCCTCCGGCTGGCTCCTCACCATCGGAACATAACTTCGGACTTCGCCTTTTTGCTGCGGAGCGTCCGGATCATGCTCTTCGTGATGATGAACGTGCTCTTCCGATGCCTCGCCATCGACTTCACGCCCCGGAGTCTTTTCCAGGCTGTCGATCAGACCAAGCATGTAGAGTTCCATTTCGTCCGGGCCGGCGTGCATATCCGTCGGAAGCGTGAACTTCTGATGCGCATCCAACGGAGAGACAATCTCCGGCGTCACCATGACGATGAGTTCCGTCATCTGACGCTCATACTCAACCGAACGGAAGAGCGCCCCGAGCACAGGGATGTCACCCGCCCCAGGAAGGCGGCTCGCCAACCCGCGCGTGGTCTCGCTCAACAGTCCACTGAGTGCCAGAGTCTGCCCGGCCCCTACTTCAACTGTGGTTTCTGTAGCACGGCTCGTCAAACCAGGAACAACAAATCCGTCGATTTGTACCGCTGTCGTGAAGTCGAGTTCCGATACTTCCGGGGCTACTCGCAGTCGAACCATCTGTTCGCCGCGAACCACCGGAGTGAAGTTCAGACGGATACCGAATTCTCGGAACTCAATGGTGACCTGCTGGTTACCCTGCGGAACCGGAATCGGGAATTCACCACCGACCAAGAATGTCGCTGTTTCACCGCTGGTAGCCACCAGATTCGGTTCAGCCAGAATGCCAAGCAGGGTATTATCTGCCATGGCCTTCAGGAAGAACTGCGCCTGAAGATTCGGAAAACCTAGCGAGAACGTTGGTGTTGTTCCGAGCGGAATACCGCTTTCGCCTGTCAGGAACGGGACATCCTGGGTGACAAGTGCCCCCGCTGCGGCACCGATGTTTGCCGGATTGATTCCGGCAATCTGGTTGACCGCGAAGACGTCACTGAAGTTGTCCCCGAACAGGACACCGTTGATACCGAGCTGCCGTAGCGCGCCTCGGCTGACTTCAGCCACGACGCAGCGAATCATCACTTGCTGCTCGCCCGCTACTTCCACGTGGTTACGCACCGTGGTCAGCGGGGTACCATCCGGATTAGCCGGCAGGAACAGCGTCGCCATTTCTGCCATCCGGAGTGAACGGTCGGCGTTGGACGCATTACCCGTGAGGACGATGTGTCCTTTAACGGATGTTGCACTGACATCGCCAAGCGTATCAATCTTGCGCAGCGTGTCGTTCAGATACTCGAGGTCGAGTTCGACATCGACATTGAAGACAAACTGACGTCCATCCTGGTTCCCGAGAATGACCCCGGTACTCCCGTAGCGTTGCCCAGTGATCAGCAATCGCTTCGGGCTGATCAGCTGTACGTCGGCGAACTGCCGCGCAATCACGTCGGCAGAACTGATTTCGACATTCGTATCGACCGTAATGCTTCGGTTCAGCGGAACGGTGACGCGTGCGGTACTGTCGGATAGATCGACGACCTGTGCGCTGAATCGCTCCGGGGGATCATCGCGCTGTGCCTGGGCAACAGGGAGATGCATCAGGAGGGTCGACAACAATGTCACGCCCCCAATGCCCCATACCGATCTACGGTCTTCCATGACTGACGTCATCATCTTCAAAGGCCTCCTTACTCGCCGGCAAAGTCAACGTTTTGGTCATTCTGCGGAACATCGGACGCACGCGGACGCGGGGGGGTACGCCCTGCGCGATTCGCATCGCGGTCGCGATTCGCGGAACCTCGTCCCATTCTTCCGCCCCCGGTTGCGGGCCCCGGGCTGACATCAACAATGGTGCTTGATTCACGGTTCTCAAACGTGATCACCTTCACATCTTCCTGCGTTCCCTGTTCGGTCGAACCACGACGGATGACGACGCTGTACGGCACGTCCGGTTCAGGTTCAGCGGGTTGCGTTTGGCTGTTTGGATTGAAGAGCTGCTGTGCGGCAGCAGCGGCAGCCGCGGCGGCGGCAGCAGCTTTTTCCTGCTCCTTGCGAGCCTCTTCTTCTTCTTTTTCCTGGCGGAGATACTCAAAAGCATCCACGTCTCGAATCACGTTCGATACCATCCCGGTCGTGGTATCCTCCCCACGCATCGCGAGGGTGATCTTTCCCCGGGTCGCCGCCAGGTGCAGCTTCGGAACATCTTCATGCTTGACGAATAGCGTGGCCGATTTCGCCGGCTTTGCTTTCACCGTCGACGACCCTGCCGTAGGTACCGCATCCTGACCGATAGCGGCCACCTGGATACCCTGAAGGATCACCTCGGCGATCGTTTCTTTCTGGCGACGTTGACGATTGATGTCCATCACGACGATGACATCCACCCAGTCGCCGGGTTTGATCTGATAAGCGACACCCGTCACCTCGTCGATCTTGACCGAGACGGCGCGGAAGCCTTCGGGAATTCGTCCCACCATACCGGGCGGTGTTCCCGGTGCGGCAAGCATGGACTGCAACACGAACGCGTGCATGGGCACGGATTTCGCCGTTACGCGTCCAATAATGCTTTCCTTGTCGTTGATTCGATCTGTCGCCGGAATCGATGCGTTTTCGGGCATCTCGACGACCTCGATCATCTCTTCCGTCACCTCGGTGTACGGGTCGAGGTCGACCTTGGCTCGAACGACCGTCATCTTCTTCGTCTGTGTTGACCCTTTGGCTTGCTTGACCGTGTCAATGACGACCTTGACTGCAACCAGACCGATGCAGAGTCCGAGTGCCAGTGGAATGATCGCTTTCGCTTTCATGTTCAACCTCGCTGAAACAAATTCATGGTTGGGCGTCTTGCCTGTTCGCTTGCTGTGACGTCCAAGTCACGCCCCCAACGATCCCAAGCGGCCTGCTCGAGATTCACAAGGCTTATCGGAAGGTTGCCCCCCCTATTGGACTTTCCATACCGAAAAACCTCAAAACGCGGCGGATGATCCGCAGATTTATGAAATGCGTCTCGGTCTTGCTACAGTTCGGCGCCACATCTCACGACAGAGTGTTATGCGGGCGGTCACCAAGACGTCCGATTCTCCGGGAGATACGCGCCGCGAACACGTTTCGGAGTCCCGCAGACGCGTGCTCCTATCGGCAATGATGATCAAAGGCGGCTTCGTCTAACCGGTGGCGTGAAGCGATCGTTCATCGCGTCACGTGCGTGGAGGGGCTGCCGGCCTACGGGCGAGCAGGTGAATTTGGATTGGTGCCGGTGGTCACGACCCGTGCTATACGGCAACCGATTCAGGCTTAAACCTGCCAGGAACATCCCGACAGGCCACCGTCGACTGCATCGATGGCCTGCAGGATGCCTTCAGTCCTGACAGCGGTTTCTCTCAACCGCGGTGATCAGCTGTCGCTGATTCCTTCTTTTCGCATGCTGCACGTTCCAGCCAACGTATAGTTCGCCGTACCGAAGAACCCGCCAACAAGTGAGATGGACGCATAGTCCACGGATACGGTGATGACCTCCGTATCGCTGACGCCTTCAATGGCATGCTCCATGTTCAGCGTGTATCCGGCGATTCTCGCAGCCGACATGACTTCAGCCACGCGGTTCGATACGTTAGCGTACGGTTCGACGGACGTCTGTAACACAGCAAGCCGACACCCTTCTCTGGCTGCATGTTGCAATGTCTGCCGAACAGAGAAGACCCAGCCGTACTCGATAATGCCAAACAGAACAGTCAGCAGCAGGGGAAGAACAACGGCGAATTCGACAATCGCACCCCCTCGTTCGCGACTGCGACTCCGGTGTACACGAAATAATTTGCGTCTTGCCATACTAAATTCCCCACCAACCAAACATCTTGGCCGCAAGCACAATCAGCGTTCCACCAGTGAGCGGCACACCATAAGGAAGAAGCTGTGACGTATTGCCGAAGCTCTTTGCCGAACCATATTCCGTAAACAGTGTGTTTCGATTTGAACACTTCGACAGAATGACACTGAGATTCGCGCAGGCCATCTGAAAACGTCCACTCGAAGTAATCATGATGATCGCTGCAATGCCGCCGATCACCGCACCGAGAGCGAATGAAAGGAACGTCAGCCAGGGGCCGATCCACACGCCTATCGCTGCCATGAGTTTGACGTCACCGGCCCCCATGCCGTGCATCATCCACGGAATGATGAGCAGCCCGAAGCCTGTCCACATACCGAGAAAACCGACCCACGCGCCCGATCCACCGTTGTAGATCAGCTGCACTGCGAAACCAACCAGGATAAGCGCGAGATTCAGCCAATTGGGAACCCGACGTTCAGCAAAGTCGATCCAGGAGGCAAGCAGCACACCCGGCACGAGTAACGCACACGTCGCATGCCAGAAACCAAATTCCATGATCAACATCCTCCAGAGAAATGTCTCAATCGTCCTCACCGTGGTCCCGACGGTACGGCGCGGCACATCCACGCACTGAGAGATTACGATTCAATGTCAACACGTGGTGCCAAATTTCTGGCACAAAAAAAAACAGCGGCGGAAGCCGTCGATGAAGACGGTTCCGCCGCTGTTTGCGAAGATGGTCATGCCAAGCCCCGATGGGATCGCCACAACGTGACATACCAACGAGGCTCAGCGTGGCTGCCCGCGAGGCTTACAGCGCCGAGAGGTCACCATCAATCGTCGTGAAGATACCCTGAACCGTGGTACCCAGACCGGTGATCGCACCGAGGGCCACGATAATAATCAGAGCAAGCATGACGGCGTACTCAGTTGCAGTCGGGCCGTCTTCTGACTGCAGGAAGTCCTTTGCGCGATTCATAAAAGTATTCATACGTGTAAACTCCTCTCCCACGTGGGGTCGTCGCAATAGCGACATATATGGTTCCAGGGAAGTGCGACATGAAGATGCCGATCCCTTTTTGTTCCGACCCGAACCTCCGAGGGTGCGAGCT
>JBMYUM010000118.1:0-10440 GCA_049605375.1 Phycisphaerae bacterium
AGTCGTCCGGCGGTGAGCACGTCGTCGCCCTCGGCGGTCGCGGGGTCGGGTGCGTGTCGGGGGCGCAGCCGGCGGAGGACCGCCTTGACCCGGCTCGCGAGCTCTCGTGGACTGAAGGGCTTGGTGACGTAGTCGTCCGCGCCCAGGGCAAAACCGACCAATTCGTCTGACTCTTCTGCTTTGGCGGTGAGCATGATGACAAGGGTGCTCGCCGTATTGGGGTTGCGACGCAGGTTGGCGATGAGATCGTCACCGGAGATTCCCGGTAACATGCGGTCCAGAATGAGGAGATCAGGCTGGGTTTCTCGTATGACCCCCAAGGCTTCGAGACCATCGCCAAGGCACTGGCAACGATGGCCTTCTTTCTCCAGATTGAAGCGAATCAAGTCCGCAAGGTCCGCCTCATCCTCGATGATCAGGATTTTCTTGCCGGTACTCATGGTTCGACTAGCCTCTGCATGCCTCGCATTGGTAAGGAGTTCCGCAATTACGCGAGTATCTTACCGACGTCACGTCACCGTGCGAGGGGGGCGCGCTTTTTTCGATCCAATTCCTCCAGCCGGCCAATCGGTGGTGTTTTCCGCCGCGGCTTGCACCGGATCGGCGTAGTGACCCGTTACGTTGCAAACTCTGGTACGAAACGTGCTTGCAGAAACGGTGGAGTGTTTCAGGCGACAGGGCATCGGGGATGGGCCACTTGGGTCATCCCGCTTGCTATCCATGGAGGTTCAATCATGCCGATCCGATCATCAGTGCGTTACGTGGCGGAATTCCTGTTTCTCGGTACGCTTTTTCTTCTTCAGAGCGGGTGCAGCGACAAGCCTGACGTGACGGCATCGACCGAAGATGGACCGACGTCAGCATCCAAACAGCCCGGACATTGGGTCCAGGATGAGGAAATTCGCTCCATCATGAGCGGTCTGGTATTCGAGACGCCTTGGCCATCCCGCGACGATGATCCGGAAAATACCAGTGAGAAATCGCGTCGCGAAGCCTTGGCCAATGCGCAAAAGCTGGCGAAGGCGCTTCAGGCGGCCGCTGGTAGAATCCCTGGCATTGTCGAACCGGAAAGTCTGCACGAGGCGGATTACCGAGGTTTTGTTGCCCACGCATCGACGCTTGCCGATCAGGCCGAGCGCCTTGAGAAACTAGCCAAGAATCGGAAGATCGAAGAGATGCAGCGGCTGCTCGACGAGATCGACCTGACCTGTATTGCCTGCCACAGCCGGTACCGGGATATCTCCGGCTATCTGGCCCCGCGGCAGGCCGATCGCGGGCCCAAGGGCATCCTCTGGAAACTCGCCGGCTATCAAGGCTAGCCTGGCATCTCGTTAGAAAGCCGGGAGACCGCCTCCCGGCTTCTTGCTGATCCATTTCTTGACTTTTCGTTCCAGAATGCCCTACGATTGGTATCATGAAAGTAGGACGCCCCAAGGAATTTGATACGGCTGAGGTGCTCGACAAGGCGATGGAGGTCTTCTGGTCGAAGGGCTACGAAGCGACCAGCATCACCGATCTCCTGAAGCGGATGCGCATTAATCGGGGCAGTCTGTACGCTACCTTTGGTGACAAGCGGAACCTGTTTCTTCAAGCGCTGGCGCGCTATCGGGAACGTCTTGCGTCGTGTGCGTTGGCTGATTTGCAGGACGAGGAGTCGCCTCTTGAGCGAATTCGCGAGACGCTGGAGTCATTTGCGGAAAAGGCCGAGCAGCGCGAATGCTGGGGTTGTCTTGTGACCAACGCGGTCGTTGAAGTCGCCGCACAAGACAAAGAGATTACGCTGGCGGCACAGGCGGCACTGGGGGACATCCGTGAAGCGTTCGCTCATGCCGTGACGAATGCGCAGAGGCGGGGCGACGTCCCGGAATCTGCTGACCCAGAGGCGTTGAGTCATTTCCTTCTTGGTATAACCCAAGGCCTGGTGGTGATGGCCAAGGCGGGTTTCCCGGCCAGCGCGTGCCGCGAAACGGCCTCTATTGCCCTGAAAACCCTCATATCGCCCGCCTGAAGACACCGTGACCCCCTGATCGATCTTCAACATCCAGAAAAAAGTTTCCTGACCTGGAATTTTGGAACGTTCGGTCAAGTTTTAGGGGTGTGATCGGAGCAAAGGCGTTCGTCGGACGACGGAGTCGGTTGCTTCGAGGGAACCGGAAAAAGCGTGTTCCGGCAAAATCGACCAGCAGAACGCCCGCCAGGCGGGGCAAGAAAAGGAGATTGTGAAATGGCACGGATCGAACCTTTGACGATTGAGACAGCCGGTGCGGATACCAAGCCGATTCTCGAGAACATCAAGAAGCAGGTTGGCATGGTCCCCAATATTTACGCCACGATGGCGCATTCGCCCGCCGTCATTCAGAGCGTGTTGGATTTCAAGGGCGCGCTCGGAAAGACCAGCCTCAGTGCCGCGTTCAAGGAACAGGTTGCACTGGCGGTTGCCGGCGCGAATCAGTGCGGCTACTGCGCATCTGCCCATACCGCCGTTGGTAAAGGGATGGGGCTTTCCAGTGAGGTACTCGAACGAAGTCTTCGTGCTGAGGCTGAGGATGCCAAGGAGCAGGCGGGTCTGGCGTTCGCGCGGCAAGTTGTCGAGGCGCGTGGTTTTGTTTCGGATGAACAGCTTCAGGCCGTTAGAGACGCCGGATACACGGATGGTGAAGTGATGGAGCTGGTGGCGGTTGTGGTCTTCAACATCTTCACGAACTACATCAATCACGTTGTGGAAACAGAAGTCGATTTCCCGGCGGTTGCACTTGATCCGGCACTCTCTGTGTGAGTTTGCGGCTCTAATGGCTGAATCACTGTGCAATCAAAAGAAGAACCAGTGAGATGGCGAGGCTGACGCCTTGCAGAAAGGAATAGATGCGATGAGTACCCACACGACGAGCTTCACGGATCAGAATTTTGATCAGGATGTTTTGAACAGTGACCGACCGGTCGTTGTTGACTTTTGGGCGCCGTGGTGCGGGCCGTGTCGTGCCCTTGGCCCGACGATCGATGAGTTGGCGACAGAATACGGTGGCCGCGTGACGGTCGGAAAGATGAACGTCGACGAAAATCCTGCGCAGGCGAGCCAATTCGGAATTCAGTCGATCCCATCCGTTCTGGTGTTTCAGAACGGCGAAGTGGTGGAGCGTCTGACAGGCATTCATCCGAAGAAGCGATATGAGGAAGTCCTCGAACGTGCGCTTCAGAACTGACGCACACCGGTTTGTGGTAACGACAATCTGCTGGTGAGTGTACGCTCGATGATCCGGGAGTTACCAGGTCATCGGGCGTTACGCGTTTGCATGTGACGCACGAAGGTAGGATGAAATCATCTGTATGAGTTGGTCGCGGTTTATGGGCTTGGGTGCGTAGTCTGTGCAGCCGGCTTGAAGGCACTTCTCACGGTCACGCTTCATGGCATGAGCGGTCAATGCGATGATGGGTAGTTCACAGCCCATGTCGCGTAGCTGACGCGTAGCGTCGTAACCATCCAGGACCGGCATCTGCATATCCATCAGGACGACATCGTAGCAAGTCTTGCCGCCCGTTTCGGATTCCCTGATGGCATCGACCGCCAATTTGCCGTTCTCTACCACGGTGACATTGGCACCGGCCTTGCCAAGCACGTGTGAAATCAGCCGCTGGTTGTCGAGCCCATCTTCTGCCAGCAGGATGTGGCTGTTTTCGATCGAATGGCTGTCCGGGTCGCCGGAGCCATCGGTTGTATCCTGGTGTTGGTCCTTGTTGGTACGAAGTGTGCTTCCTACCGGTATTTGTCGCAACTCTTCCAGTGCGATCATCGCTACGCGATCTGGTGTCTCTGCTGAGACGCGTACACAGAACCGGCTTCCTTCACCCGGCTGACTTGCTGCGGTGATGTCCCCGCCGAGCAGCTCTGCGAACCGCTTGCTGATCGTCAGCCCAAGGCCTGTTCCACCAAATCGACGGGTGGTCGATTCGTCAGCCTGTGAGAACGGCTGGAATAATTCCTCCAAGCAGGCTGAACTGATACCAATTCCCGTATCCACAACATCGACCGCGAATTCGTTGTTGGACCAGGACGCTTCGATCGTGACGGATCCCTGGTCTGTGAACTTGATCGCGTTACCCACCAGGTTGACCAGTATCTGCTTCAGTCTTGTCGGGTCAGTTCGAACCTGCTCTGGCAAATCCGACAAGTAATCGATCTTCAGTGTGAGTCCTTTTGATTCAGCGCGCAACTGCATCAACTTAAAGGTGTCAGTGAGTAGTTCCGTGGGAGTACAATCGATTTGCTCCACCGTCATCTTCCCGGCTTCAATCTTGGAGAAATCGAGAATGTCGTTGATGATATTCAGCAGGAGTTCGCCGTTCCGGTGGATCGTATCGACGGCGTCGCGATCTTCTTCGTTAAGCTCACTCTCGAAGAGTGCCTCGGCGAATCCGAGAATCGCGGTCATCGGTGTCCGGATTTCGTGGCTCATGTTGGCAAGGAAGTTACTCTTGGCAACAGTTGACGCTTCCGCATGGGCGGCCAGCTCATTGGCGAGAAGCGTATTCGCCTCGAGCTCTTCCAGCGCCTGACGCATGGCCGCTTCCGTTTCCTTCTGCGGCGTAATGTTGATGTGCTGGCCGATCATCCGGTGTGGCGAACCATCGAGGTTCCGTTCGATGATACGACCCGTGCTACGAACCCAGGTGTACCTGTCTGCCTTGGTCCGGACTCTGAAATCGACGTCATACTCGTAGTTATCGTCCTGGAACGCCTTCTCGAGTTCGGCTTCCAGGTGTGGCACGTCTTCCGAATGAACGCGCGAAAAGAAATAGGCTTCGGGAATATGGCCGAACAAAGGGTCTTCGTCGAACATGGTGTGGAACGTGGCGTTAGATGTAAACGTCTTTCGGTCGACGTTCCAGTCCCACAGCCCGGCCTGGGCCGCGCCGATTGCCAGTTCCAATCGATTGGCCGCTTCCTTCTGCTCCCCGATGTCGATGTTGACGCCGACCATTCGCAACGGTTCACCGGATTCACTGCGATCAACGACGCGTCCGGCCTGAAGTACCCAATGCCAGTTGTTGTCTTTCCGTCGTAACCTGATCTCGTTGCGATAGGCGGGAATCTCGTCAGCCCAATGTCGCTTCAGTTCAGCATCGATTTTACCTGCGTCATCCGGATGGCACAGCGATTTGACGACGTTGCAGTCTTGAGGAATCTCGCCTCTGCGATAGCCGAGCATCGTGGAGAAGTTGTCGTTGAAGTAACATGTACCCGTCGCGATGTTCCAATCCCAGAGGCCGGCGTTGGCAACGTCCATGGCCGTTCTGAGTCGTTCTTTGTCGACTTTTTGTTCATGGATGTTCGTCAGGGAACCAGCGACGCGGCGCATGTTGCCGAATTCGTCCGTCACTTGTCCACCGGCGAAACGGAACCAGTGGAATTCTCCAGAGTTCATGCGTAGCCGCAACGTGCGTTCAAATTGTGTACCGCTGGTTGACGTCTCGAGCACCTGAAGTATCGATGCTTTTGATCCGGCATCCAGGCGATCGAGGAACGTGGTCCAATCCGATGTCGAGCGTGAACGCGGTAGTTCAATCACTTCTCGGCAGCAATCCGAGAACCACATGTCCTTTGTGCGACAATCAAACTCCCAAATGGCTACGTGTGAGGTTTCAATTCGCTCCTGGTATCGTCGAACGGTGGTGAGCGTCCGCCAGCCTTGCAGGCTGAGAATCGCGATCATGAGCGGAGCTGCCAGGCCGAAGTTCCATGAGGCGAGCACGAGGCAGAGACTCAGAAGGAAGACATAGCACAACTGCTCGAGCATGATGCTGCGAAGGCGGCTCATGCGTCGTGCGGCTGTACCGCTCGTTCCATTCACGTGATTTTCTACCACAGTCAACGTAGCGTTTCCGAAATGTTGCTTGCTCCAATCCGACGCATAACGTGCATCGGAATCGATGACATTTCGGTTTGGGATAATCCCAGTTGAGATAGGGACGCACCGATCGCCAGCCGATTTTCAGTGCTTGGACGGGGGAAGTTATGGGGCGTCTACATCGCTCATAGTTCTACTGAACAAGCGGATTGGCTGATTTTTGCAGATGCGGTCGGAACTGTATTAGCAGGTTCAGTGGTGATCAATCCACCCGCCACCGAGGACCGTTTCGCCGTCATAGAACACGACGGCCTGGCCCGGGGTGATCGCGCGCTGGGCGTCGTCAAACTCGACCCGAACTTGCGATTCCGAGATTCGATGAACGGTGGCAGGTGCCGGATCATGCAAATATCGGATCTTCACGTCAGCACGGAATGACCCTTCACCGACAGCACAGAGGTAATTCACCCTGGATGCGACCAGTGTCTCGGAAAGCAGGCTGGGGCCGGTGCCGACGGTGACCGTCTTGGATGAAGCGTTCAACTCGGTAACGTAAATCGGTTTGCCGGTGGCAATGCCAAGGCCGCGGCGCTGTCCAATCGTGAAATGACCGACACCATCGTGGGTACCCAGTTCATTACCTTCCGTATCAACGACCTTGCCCGGAGAGAAAGCGTCCGGGCGTCGTTCTCGGACCACGCGTGCGTAGTCGTTGTCCGGTGCGAAGCAGATCTCCACCGAATCAGGTTTGTTCCGATTGGGTAAGTCCAGTCGTCCAGCGATCTCTCGGACCTCGGGTTTCTCAAGTTCACCGATCGGAAACATCACGCGATCGAGTACATCTCGCCCGATGCCAAAGAGCACATACGACTGGTCCTTCTTGCGATCCACGCCGCGCATCAGCGTTCGATGTCCGTCGCGTTCCCCCGTGCGCGCATAGTGACCGGTGGCAATATATCGCGCCCCGACAGCATCAGCGTACTGAAGGATTTTCCCGAATTTCAAATGATCGTTGCACACGACGCAGGGATTGGGCGTGCGCCCGGCCGCGTACTCGTCAGCAAAGTAGTCAATCAGCGTATCGAAGTCTTTCTCGAAGTTCAGCGCATAGAAGGGGACACCGAGCTGACCCGCGACGAAACGCGCATCAGCAGCATCAGAGGCACTGCAGCAACCCCGCCGTTCCCGTGTCGGTTCGGCAGTCGGATCACATGTGACTTTCGGCTCCGGTTGTTTGACGCCTGTTCGCATGAACAAGCCCATGACCTCGTAGCCCTGCTCCTGCAAAAGGCAGGCTGTCACGCTGGAATCCACACCACCGCTCATGGCGACCACCACTTTTCGATCATTCCATTCCATACTCGCATTATACCCAAATTCGTGTTGAAGCGGGACTTGCGTTCAAGTTTCCTGAAGAGTCGGCATCGGACTTTTGCCATGAGACGCTGGGAGGCCTTATAGTGGTGGTCTGGATGGTGGGATCGACTGAGCCGGATCGCTATGGAGAGCAAGATTGACTGAATCCACCGATACAACACTTCCCAAGCCGTCCGCCCAGGATGGATCGACCACCTCAGACCTCGCGTCAGAAGGCGATCGTCCCGGAGGTCAGAAATCCGCGACCTCGGTGGGGCAGCGGGATGAAACCGGGCTCCCCCGTACGCTGGACGGTCTCACACCCGCCATGCGGCAGTATGTCGAGCAGAAGCGGCGGATCGGCGATGCCATCCTCCTCTTTCGCATGGGCGACTTCTACGAGACGTTCTACGGCGACGCCGAGCTGTGTGCGCGTGTCTTGGGTATTACCTTGACGGCACGCAACAAGGCCGAAGACCCGATCCCGCTGGCCGGTATTCCTTTTCATGCTCTGGACGGTTACCTGAAGAAACTCGTGGATGCCGGCTATAAGGTTGCCATCTCGGAGCAGTTGGAAGATCCCAAGCAGGCGAAGGGGGTTGTTAAGCGAGATATCGTCCGCATCGTGACGCCGGGCACACTAACGGACGAAGCGCTGCTCGACGCGGGTCGCGACAACGTGCTCGCGGCGGTCTGTGCCGACAAGGATCGAATTGGTATCGCTTTTGTTGAACTGGCCGGCGGTCATTTCGAGGTCGTCAATTGCCATGAACAGGAGGTGCTCGACGAACTCGTCCGCATGAAACCGGCGGAATTGCTCCTTCCAGAGTCGCCATCAGATGCGATCGCACGTGTCGGCCAGCAACTGAGCCAACTTTGCGGTACCACGCTTGCCAAGCGATCGGACTTTGATTTTGGACAGCGTGAGGCGGAATCACGCCTGTTCGAACACTTTGGCGTTTCGACACTTTCCGGTTTTGGTTTTGAGCAGATGACGCCGGCTCTTCGTTCGGCGGGCGCGGTGATTGCCTATCTTGCAGAGACGCAGCAGACATCAGTCGATCACATCGTTTCCATTCGACAACGCGTTCCGAGCGATCACCTGCTGATCGATCACAGCAGTTGGATTGCACTGGAGATCGAACGGACGGTTCGGTCAGGCGATCGTGACGGCACCCTGTTGGCTGCGATGGATCGAACGGTCTACCCGGTCGGGCGCCGGCGCATTCGACAATGGCTGAGGCAACCGTTGATTGACGGCGCCATGCTGGAACAACGCTATGACGCCGTACAACACTTCGTCCACGACGCAGGGGGGCGTGACGGCCTGCGCCAAACCCTCAAGTCCATGGCCGATCTTGAGCGGATCGCGGCAAGGGTCGCGTTGCACCGTGCCGGTCCGCGGGACCTCGCCGGGCTTCAGCGCTCGCTTGCGATTCTCCCGCAGATTGCGGCATCGCTGGAAGAGACGCAGGTCAAGCTTCTTCAGTCTTATGCCGGCGGACTTTGCGGTCTGGATGAGCTGGCGGAGACACTGCGCGATTGCATGACCGATGATCCGCCCACCCACACGCGGGAAGGGGGATTCATTGCGGACGGTTTCGATGAGGAGTTGGACAGGCTTCGCGGACTCAAGAAGGATGCCCATGCGTGGCTGTCCGCGTACCAAGTTCGTGAAGCCGAGCGGACGGGCTTGCCCAATCTGAAAGTCGGCTTCAATCGCGTGTTTGGTTACTACATTGAACTTCCGCGCAGTGCCAAGGACCAGGTGCCGGCCGATTTCGTTCGTCGTCAAACGCTGAAGAATGCTGAGCGGTATATCACGGACGAACTCAAGCAATACGAAACCGAAATCCTGTCCGCCGATGAAAAGGCGCTGCAGTTGGAGCAGGGGATTTTTGATCGCCTGCTTCGCCAAACGGCAGAACACGTTGCCGCATTGCTTCGCGCTGCCGAGTCACTGGCGTGCCTGGACGTGATCATGGGTTTCGCCCATCTGGCCGAAGATCGTCGGTTTGTTCGTCCGACAATTTCCGAGGAGCCTTGCCTAGAGGTGGAAGAGGGGCGTCACCCAGTTCTCGACCAATCGCTGGGCGACGGGTTCGTTCCCAACGATACGGAGATGGACGATCGGGCAAGCCGCGTCTTTGTGATCACCGGTCCGAACATGGCCGGAAAAAGCACGTATATAAGGCAGGTAGCTCTACTTACCCTGATGGCGCAGGTCGGTTGCTTTGTACCGGCGCGGCGTATGTCATTCTCGCTGGCGGATCGGATTTTTGCCCGAATCGGTGCGTCCGATGAGATCATGCGGGGGCACTCAACATTCATGGTAGAAATGACCGAAGCTGCCAACATTCTTCACAATGCCACATCAAAGTCACTTGTGGTGTTGGATGAAATCGGACGTGGGACAAGCACGTTTGATGGTTTGGCGCTGGCATGGGCGATGACGGAGCACCTTGCCTCTCAAGTCAAGGCGCGTTGCTTAATCGCCACGCACTATCACGAGATGACGGAGCTTTCGGAATTGCTGGAGGGTGTTCGGAATTTGAACGTCGCGGTTCGTGAATATCCCGCCGCCAAAGATCGAGAGGAAGGCGTGGTCTTCCTCCATAAGATTATTCCGGGGGCAGCCAACAAGAGTTACGGCATTCATGTTGCGCGCCTGGCCGGGATGCCCAAACCGGTGGTTGATCGCAGTCGCGAGGTGCTCGCCGAACTGGAAGGACATCTGGCCCGTGAAGTGCAGCGTCCTGCCATGACCAGCAAGAAGACGCGCGATGATGGACAGTTCCTGCTTTTTCAAAACTCTCACGAGGAGTTGTTGCAGGAATTGAAGGATGCGAATCCTGATGAGATGACGCCGTTGGAAGCACTGGCACGACTGGCCGAATGGAAGAAACGGTTCGACGCGTGACGGAATCAACCACACCCGACGGGCTACCTATGGGCACCGACGGTGCCGATCAGATCAATTCGGATTCGAAGCCGCGCATGACCGGATTGGCTTTGCTTGCCGGACGGATCGTAAACGTACTGGCGTACCTGTTTCTGCTGATCATCCTCGTCGCGCCTGAACCGTTGACGGGAGACTCCTGGATAAGCATTTCGACCTGGTATGTCACGTTCATGGCACGCACGTTCCAGTTTCATGCCGGGTTGGTTTTGGGCGGTCTTGCACTCCTGCTCGTTCTGGTTCGACGACATCGTCAGGCCCTGTCTCTGTTGCCTGTCGTGC
>JBMYUM010000119.1:0-10408 GCA_049605375.1 Phycisphaerae bacterium
TTACGGTCGTCCGGTTTTTGAGTTGGGTGAAGTTTCTGTCAGCTCGATGACGGACTCGTCGCTGATTCTTGAGACGCCGGTTTACCTGAACGACATGGCTGCTCGCGGCCTTGGTGATCAGGGTGCTGCTGGTGCTTTGGTTGGTACGCTCGTCTACTCGGCACGTGGTTTGAACACTTCCGCATTGGACGTTGTTGATACTGACGGCGCTTCGAGTGCTGCCGATGGTTTTGTTGCCGGTAACGGCCCGGGTGGTGGTCCGAACGGTGTCGATGGTGCTGACGTCATTACGCTTGAAGTTGGTGACGGCGGTGGTGGTCTGTCGAAGTACGGTACGATTGGTGGTATCACGGCATACGCCATTGCAACGATCGCTTGCAACCAGGGTGACGAATGGGCCATCTGGCTTCCGAACTCCAACGACCACCCGCTGGTCGCACAGAACCTTTTCCGTATTCAGAACGGTCGTTTTGAGCACATCGGTCTCAGCTGGCTGAAGCACACCTGGTGTGCGGCTGACTTCTTCGGTTGTGCAAGTGGTGGTTCGCCGAACGGCAACTGCTCGTACATGACGATCGGTATTGCTGATGTCTACAGTGCTGGTCTTAACGCAACGCAGTCTGACCTTGGTCCGCGTTCGGAAGTCAACGCTGCATCGGGTGAATACCCCTATCCGTATCAGCTTGCCTGGAACCAGAGCGGTAACTCGATCTTCAAGCGTCTGCAGGTTCAGAACTCAGACCTGTCAGCTTCCAGCGGTGCAAACGGAACGAACACGCGTTACGTGATGGAAGCCTACTACCTGACGACTGACGAAGCCGTCAACAACAACGACAAGCAGTACAACAACGCTTCATGGCGTCGTGTTCTGCGTGGTGGTCTTTCCGGCGGTGGTTACAACCTGAGCTGGAGCGGCGGTACCACGATTGGCGAGACAGCTCTTGAATCATGGCCTGACTTTGACATCACGCCGGACGGCTATCCGCCAACAACCGTGACTCTCGCCGTCCCGGGTGAAGAGTACAACAATGGTTCGTCTGCACCAGATGGTCGCTTGATCATCGGTTACGACATCACGCCGCTTCCGGGTGGTATGTGGGCATACGACTACACCATCTACAACTACAACTCTGACCGTAACGTTCGTTCATTCACGATTGGTCTGCCGGACGCCGATTACACGGTTGCCACGCACCACTCGCCATTCTACCACAGTGGTGAGCCGCACCTGTCGACGAGCTGGGATGTCGATGCAGACGCCAAGACGAACACCATCACTTTCTCAACCGATGAGTGGAATGGCTCTAACACCCTGTCGGCCAACGTGATTCGTTGGAGCACGGCACACAGCTTCCACCTGGAAACCACGCTGCCGCCGAATCGTTCGCAGGCTACGGTTGGTTTCTTCATTCCGGGTACGACCAACTCTCGTGATGCTCAGCTGTTCGGCCCGGCTGCCGACTGCAACAACAACGAGACGGCCGACACCCAGGACATCTTTGATGGCACCGAGTCGGACGTAAACGGCAACGGTATTCCGGACGTTTGCGAAGCTGACATCCTTATCATCGAAGGTCAGGCCGTTGGTGGTACGACGCTCGAATTTGAACCGACGGGTACCGTTGGTGATTCGTTCGCTCTTCGCTTGACGGGTGATGATCAGAACTCGGACGTCGCTTGTGTTGATGCTTACATCCAGGCTGACGGTTCGCTGGGTGCAGCTCCAGTTAACCAGACCATCGCCCAGTGGGGTGTTGTGACGGTCACCGGTGCTGAGATCATTCCGGATGCGACGTACACTGCTACGCCGGAAGGTGCAGCTGGTAACGTCCTCGAGCTGACGACGTGGCCTTGGGCTGACGTCGACAACAACCAGCTGACCAACCTTGCTGACGCTCAACTGGCGGTCATCGATTTCCAGAACAGCAACTACAATGCGATTGCTGATGTCGAGCCATGTGGTGGTAACGGTGTTATCAACCTGGCTGACGTCCAGACGATTGTTAATGTATGGCAGGGTGTTTTGACCTACGGTGCTGTTTGCGGTACGCCGTGCCCGTAAGTCAACCAATGAAATAGACTTGGTGATTCGCGTTTCGCGGGATCACTGAGATCGAATTCGGCACCCTCGGGATCTCTGATCCCGGGGGTGTTTTTTTTGTGTCATACGCGATTAGGCTGGTTGTTCAGGCAAAGGGAAATGGGGTGTGGCGCGCGCGGTGAGTGTGTCGCCTGCCTGGCGGCCGGCTGATGCATGCCCGCGCTCCTTCGATCCGCCTTCGGCGGACTCAGGAGACTTGGGCATGGCACCCGAGTATTGGGTATGGCACCGGAATCCCGAGAATTGGGTATGGCGCGCATCGTTGGAGTGCGGCAGCCCTAAGGGTGTGGACGACGTTACGTTGCGAGCATCCGATTTTGGTTTGCGTTTACACCTTGTTGAGTTTCGAGCGGACAAATTCGGCGCGGGCGATGCCCCGTTCTTCGCCGTCCATGGATTTGCCGGCTTGTTTCTGGAGGTGTGCGGATTGTGTGTAGAGGAACAATTCGTTCAGGGTAGAAGCGTCGAATTCTTCAAAGCGCCCCATGGCAATGCCCATTCGGATGGGGGAAAGCAGGACCAGCATTTCTTCGCTGCTGATACAGCGGGCCTGGCTGATTATGCCGTACGCGCGCCAGATCTTATCGTCCAGTTGATAGGGGCGTTGACGAGCCAGTGAATTTCGAGCGGCGGTTTCGTATTCAACGATTTTGGGAATGATGCCGTTCCCGAATGTCTCGATGATCTCTTCTTCGGATTTGCCGAGCGTGGTCTGATTGGAAATCTGGTAGAGGTCGCCGATGGCGTCTGTGCCTTCGCCGTAGAGGCCTCGCACTGCTAGTTTCATGTCTCTGGCGGCTCGAACGACGCGGTCGATTTCCTTGGCCAGCTTAAGTGCCGGCAAATGCAGCATGACCGACACGCGGATGCCCGTGCCGACATTGGTGGGGCACGCGGTGAGATAGCCGAACTGCTTGTCGAATGCGATGTCGAGGCTGCTGGCAAGGGTGTCGTCAACTTCGTTGACTTCCTGCCAGAGGTCTTCCAGTTGCGATCCGCTGCGCAGGCTTTGGATGCGCAGATGATCTTCCTCATTGATCATGAGTGAGCATGTTTCGCCGGGCGAGATGGCGACGCCGCGACTGCCTTTGGCCGATGCGTGTTGCCGGCTGATGAGGTGTCGCTCGACGAGTAGTCGTCGGTCGATTTTTTCGGCTCGGTCGAGATCGATCAGGAGACCGTCGCGCAGTGGCGGGACGGCGTCCATTGCTTCTGTGATGGCGCGGTAGATTTCGGTTCGTTCGGTTTCGCCCGCGCTGGATAGAAAAGGGAAAGCTGCAAGATTGCGTGCGAGCCTGATGCGTGACGATATGACCATGCCATTGTGGGGGCCGGTCCCATTGAGCCATTCACCGGTGCTTTTGGTCAGATCTTCGAGGTTCATAGGGTGTCGCCAGCGGCCTCATTTTCTTCGATGGCTTTGATTTCATCCCGTACTTTGGCCGCCTGTTCGTAGTTCTCGGCTTCGATGGCTTCCTGCAATTGCCTTCTGAGGCGTAGTAGTCCGGCTTGCGGTGCGGGGCCGGCCGACGATGGCTCGCCGGGTGATTTGCCGACGTGGTGTGTTGCTTCTTCGTGTGCGCGCTCGATCAGCGGGTTGAGCAGGTCACGGAAAATCGCGTAGCACCGTGGGCAACCAAGTTGGCCGGATGACTGGAACTCTCTGAATGTCATCCCGCATGTCGGGCAGGTGGGGCCGTCGCCGCTGCCGATTCCGGTTTTCTGTTTAATGAACTCGTGAAGGATTGCGTTGGTTGAGTGGTGTTGCTTGACGATGATTCCTTCTTTTTCCGCGCAGCGATCGCACAGGTGCATTTCCGTCTTTTCCGGCATCATATCCGTGATATGGACGGTTGCTTTTGCCTTACATCGTTCGCAGGGAAAATTCATGGTCAGGGTGTCTCGCAATCCCGGGAAAAACAAACCAATTATTTATACGTTCGTGATCCTGGGGCGTCAAACCAATCGTCGTTTGGGTCCTCGTTGATTCAGCCGGTTTTTTCGAATGTCGCGGTGCATCCTGGTGCTTCGACAACGCTCACGCGTGCGATCTGCTGGAGTCCTCGTTCTTCGAGTTTTTCGAGGATGCGTCTTGCGACGATTTCCGCCGTTGGTGGTGCATCGGCGAAATCGGGATGTTGATTGAGGTCGGCGTGGTTCCAGGCGTTGAGGATGGACCGCAGCGCCTCGCCTGCTTCGAGGAAATCAACGACCATGCCATTGGTATCGAGGATTTCTGTGCGAAAGTGTGCGGTGACATGCCAGTCGTGTCCGTGCAGGGGTTCCCATTCACCGTCAGGCAGTTTGACGCGATGCGTCGCGTTGAATGAATCGTTGACGTCAATGCTGTACACGTCGATTTCCTCTCTCCATTGGTTTCCGGCGATCTGTTGTCCTGGGTTGATCGCGGGAGACGGATTGACCGTGCCAAGTGCGGACTCTAGCATGCGCGGCATGATTACGATGTTACCTAATCGCGAGAATTTCCACGAGTTAGTTCCCGGCCACAATGTCGTTCCGGTCTATTGTAGCGTGTTGAGCGACCAATTGACGCCTGTTTCGGCGTTTGCGCGCCTGGTTGATCCGGACGAGAAGGCGTTCCTTCTTGAAAGCGTAATCGGTGGGGAGAAGATTGCGCGTTACTCGTTCATCGGCATCAAGCCGTTTGCGGAGGTGGTCGCGCGCGGATCCACGACGACGGTTCGCATGGCGTCCGGGGCGCAGGTGTTCGAAGGCGAAGACCCCCTGGCAGTATTGGAACGGTTGGTTTCGGATCAGCGTGCACCGCATTTGCGTGGTCTTCCGCGTTTCATCGGTGGGGCGGTGGGCTTTGCGGCTTACGACTTGATTCGCCGGTATGAGGATTTGCCCAACGAGCCGGCGGATGATCGCGATATCGATGATCTTGATTTCGGTATTTATGACGAGATGGTGATCTTTGATCACGTTCGGAAGTTGATCAACGTCGTCGTTCATGCCCGTGTTGGTGACGGCGTCGATGCCGATGCGGCCTATGACGATGCGTGCAGGCGGATTGAGTCGCTTGTCGGTCGGATCAGTGGGCCTGTGGACGACCCTTTGAAACCGTTCGAGCATCAGGTTCCTGATCAGCAGTTGTGCGAGAGTAACATCACGCCAGAGGCTTTTGCGGGTGCGGTGGAGCGTTGCAAGGAATACATCCGTGCGGGTGATATTTTTCAGGTGGTGCTGGCGCAGCGATTCACGGCCGAGACTGACATTTCACCGTTTGACATCTACCGGGCGTTGCGTGTGATCAATCCTTCGCCGTTCATGTTCTATCTTCAGGCGAGCAAGGCGACTCTTGTGGGTGCGTCGCCGGAGATTCTCTGTCGGCTGGAGGGGCGGACGGTTTCGACGCGTCCGTTGGCGGGTACGCGTCCGCGTGGCAAGAGTGATGCTGAGGATCTGGGTCTGGAAGCGGAGCTGCTGGCCGATCCGAAGGAGCGCGCGGAGCATGTCATGCTCGTTGACCTGGGCCGAAACGACCTGGGGCGTGTGAGCGAGCCGGGCAGCGTCAAGATTGACGACTTGATGTCGATCGAGCGTTTCAGTCATGTGATGCATATTTGCAGCAACGTATCCGGGACGCTCTCGGCGGGGCAATCGGCATTTGACGCGTTGCGGTGCGTGATGCCGGTCGGCACGGTAAGCGGTGCCCCGAAGATTCGAGCGATGGAGATCATCGACGAGCTTGAACCTGTTCGTCGAGGCCCCTACGCCGGTGCGGTCGGTTACATTGATTTCGCGGGCAACATGGATACGTGCATTGCCTTGCGAACGATGGTGATCACGCCTGGTCAGAAGGCGAAGCACCGGGTGGATTTGCAGGTCGGGGCGGGCATCGTGGCGGATTCGGAGCCTCATCGCGAGTATCAGGAGACGATCAACAAGGCGAAAGCGATGCTGGGGGCGCTGACGTTGGCCAAGCACTGGTCTTCCTGATCCTTCCTGGTCTTCCTGATCGACTGGTCTTCCCAGCTTACGATTCGTCCGCTGGTTGCGGGTCCGGCGGGCGGTCGCTGGTTTTCATCACGTTGGGGTTCATCATATTTGGGTGCATCACATTGGGGTGCGTCACATTGGGGTTCAGGGGTTCGGTCGTCCTGCCCCGGGGGACCGAATTTTCAGATTTTTCAGGCATGACGTTGGATTCGGTGTGGTCGTGGAGGCATGCGGTTCATGTCTTGGACGGGTCTGCCGGATTCGGCTAGCATGTAGGGCTCTTGTTCGGCGACTGCAGCCGTGCGTGCGGGCGTTCGTCGTACATGCCGGAAGAGTGTTGTCGCACTGCGTCCAGCCACTCTCACCGGCGATCATGGGTTTCAGTTTCAGCGCGGAGATATGACGGCGTGAAGATTCTTTGTGTGGTCAAGCAAGTACCGGATTCAAATGCACCTGTGAAGGTGCTGGCCGATGGAAGCGGCATTGATCCGGCAGGTTTGAAGCTTGCGGCCGATCCCTTCGACGAGTTTGGGATTGCCTTGGCGGTAGAGCTTCGAGAAAAGGGTAATGACGTTTCCGAAATTGTGGCGGTCACGCTGGGGGACGACAAGGCATCGGAGGTCTTGCGTAAGGCTCTGGCTATTGGTGCCGACCGCGGCATTCACATCAACGATGCATCATTCGAGTCACAGAACGAGATTTACTACGCATCGGTGATCGCGGAAGCGGCGAAGGCTGAGGGTGGTTTTGATCTGGTTCTCTGCGGCAAGAACAATACGGATCTTGACAGTGGTGCTGTCGGTCCGGCGTTGGCGGAGTTTCTGGGCTTGGCGCACGTGGCTGCGGTTACGGGTCTTGAGCTCTCGGGCGACGGCTTTACGGCACGTCGTCGAATCGAGGGTGCGGAAGAGGTGGTCGAGGGCAAGCTTCCGGCGTTGTTAACGATTGAGAAGGGCCTTGTTGAGCCTCGTTATCCATCGTTGCCGAACCTGATGAAAGCCAAGAAGAAGCCGGTCAAGCTGGTTGGTGCCGGCGACCTATCCGTTGACGACGGCCTGAAGGCTGCGACGCATTTCGATTCGATTTCGGCACCGCCTCCTCGTCCTGATTGCAAGCTGATCGAAGGTGAGCCTGCTGAGATGGCGAAGGAACTCGTTCGTCTACTGAGGGAGGAGGCCAAGGTCGTCTAGTATCGATCTGGAATCATCATGACTAACAATATTCTTGTTTTCATTGAGCAGCGTGACGGAAAGGTTTTCCGTGCTTCCTACCAGAGTGTGGCGTTGGCGAAGAAGCTGGCGTCGACAACGGGTGGTCAGGTTGAGGCGGTTCTGATCGGGAGTGGTTTGGGTGGTTTGACGGATGAGGTCGCATCGTACGGCGTCTCCAAGATCTACCTGGTGGATGATGCGGCGTTGGAGCGATACACGTCGACATCGTACGCCGCCGCGTTTGGTGCGGCGTTGGACAGCGCCGATCCTGGCGTGGTCCTGGTTCCGACGACGTTCATGGGGCGTGACCTTGCGGCGCGGACGGCTGCTCGTCGTCGCGCGGCGCTGGCGGTGGATTGCATCGACCTTGGTTTTGACGGCGACAATCTTGTCGCGACGAAGACCATGTATGCCGGCAAGCTGACGGCCAAGTTCACGCTTGCGGCGGATCGTTTGCGTATGGCCACGATTCGGTCGAATGTCTTTCCGGCCGACGAGCCACAGGGTGGCGCATCAGCGGAGGTGGCGAATGTTGCCTACGCTGCGGATGGTCCTTCGCTGACTTGCAAGGAAGTGGTGTCGACCACGTCCGGCATCAAGGATGTAACGGAAGCCGACATCGTGGTTTCGGGTGGTCGATCCCTCAAGTCGGAAGAGAACTTCAAGATCATTTACGATCTGGCGGAAACGCTGGATGGTGCGGTTGGTGCGTCGCGTGCGGCGTGTGATGCCGGTTATCAGCCACACTCGCGCCAGGTTGGTCTGACGGGTAAGGTGGTGACACCTGCACTCTACATCGCCTGTGGTATTGACGGTGCGATCCAGCATCTTGCCGGCATGCGTGGCAGCAAGGTCATTGTGGCGATCAACACGAAAGCGGAGGCTCCGATTTTCAAGGTTGCCACGTACGGCTGTGTCGCTGACTTGTTTGACCTGGTTCCATTGCTGACGGAAGAGTTCAATCGTCTGAAGGGTTAAGCATCGCGCCGCCGGAGTTGACGGCAGTCGCTTAGGTCTTTGTTACGCATCCCGCGTTGAGAGAGGTGAGTCATGGGTCCTTGGGCAATGGCGGCAGTATTAGCGGCAGGATGGGGCTTTTTTGCCTACGTTGCCTATGGACGATGGAAGTTGATGTTGGCCGGTGCTCCGGCTGATCGCTTTGATCGGCCGGGCAAGCGTCTGGACCTGACATTCAAGTACGCCATTGCGCAGGTGCGTATGCGTCGCTACTGGGCTTCCGGTGTTGCGCATATGCTCGTCTTTGCGGGGTTCGTTGTTCTTTTGCTTCGCACTCTGATCCTCTGGGGTCGGGGTTTTGATGAATCTTTCAACCTCTGGATCCTTGGTCCGGACAATATTGTCGGGCAGCTGTATTCGCTCGCGAAAGATGTCTTTGCCCTTCTGGTGATCGCCGGTGTTGCCGTCTTCTTCTACTTCCGTGTCATGAAGCCGCTTCCCCGGCTGACGCACAACATTGAGGGTTTGATCATTCTCGGCATCATCGTGACGATGATGGTGTCGGATATTTTCTATGACGGTGCGGCGATCGTAGAGCATGATCGGGTCGAGGTTGCGACAAGTGGCGTGAGTTTCCACTGGTATGAACCGGCCGGAAGTGTCGCTGCGATGCTGGTACAAGGTGCGTCGGATACCGTTCTTGCGGTGATCAAGCACCTGGGTTTCTGGCTCCATGCGTGCCTGGTGCTTGTGTTCTTGAACTTGCTGCCGTTCTCCAAGCACTTTCATATCATCACGGGGATTCCCAACGTCTATTTCCAGAGTCTCGATCCTCCGGGCAAGCTTCCAAACCTTGAGGACATCGAGGGCAAGCTGGAACGGGAAGAAACGCTGGGTATCAAGAAGATCGACCAGTTTTCCTGGAAGTCGATTCTCGATTTCTATACATGCACCGAGTGTGGTCGCTGCAGCGATCATTGCCCGGCGACGTCGACGGGTAAGAAGCTTTCTCCGAAGCACTTTACGATCGATCTCCGTGATTTCCTGTATCAGAAGCAGGAGGCGCTTGTTGCGGGCAAGAACGGTTCGACCAATGGTGCCGATGGTGAAGCTGCCGAACCGGCGGACCATGAGAAGGATCTTGTTGACGGCGTGATTGATCCAGAGGTTCTCTGGGCCTGCACGACGTGTCGCGCGTGCGAGCAGGAGTGTCCTGTCTTCATCAGTTACGTTGACAAGATTGTTGATATGCGTCGTTACCTGGTCCAGGAGCGTGCGGAGTTTCCGGGCGAGTTGCAGACGGCGTTCCAGGGTTTGGAGACGAGCGGTAATCCGTGGAGTTTTCCTGCGACCGATCGCGCCGGCTGGGCTTCCGGTCTGGATGTCAAAACGGTTGCGGAGCGTCCAGAGGCGCCGGTTCTGTTTTGGGTCGGCTGTGCGCCATCTTATGACGAGCGTGCCAAGAAGGTGACACGTGCAACTGTTCAGTTGATGCAGAAGGCCGGTGTGGATTTTGTCATTCTTGGCGAAGAAGAGCAGTGCACCGGTGATCCGGCGCGGCGTGCCGGAAACGAGTACCTCTTCCAGATGTTCGCGCAGGCGAATGTTGAGGTGCTGAACGGGTATGAGGTTGGTAAGAAGAAGATTGTGACGACCTGTCCCCACTGCTTCAATACCATTTTGAACGAGTACCCCGACTTCGGCGGGAAGTTCGAAGTGGTTCACCACACGCAGTTCCTCTCTGAGTTGGTCAAGCAAGGCAAGCTCGAACCCAAGCAGCGGGTGGATAAGCGGGTTGCGTGGCACGACTCCTGTTATCTCGGTCGTTATAACGAAGTTTATGATGATCCCCGTGACGCGCTGGCGAGCATTCCGGGCGTCACCGTGGTTGAGCCGGCGGAGACGCGTGATCGCGGTATGTGCTGCGGTGCGGGTGGTGCACAGATGTTCAAGGAAGAGGAAGAGGGTACCGAGCGCGTCAACATCAAGCGAACCGGCCAGTTGTTGGGAACCAAGCCTGACACCATCAGCAGTGGCTGTCCTTTCTGCATGCGTATGATCACCGATGGATTGGCTGATCATGATCGCGAAGAGGTGGAGCAGCTTGATGTGGCCGAGCTGCTTCTGCAATCCGTGATGGATGAACCGTCGTCCGAAGCGGCGACGTCATAGCGGT
>JBMYUM010000120.1:0-10385 GCA_049605375.1 Phycisphaerae bacterium
ATTGATGTAAACAACGATGGAAACGATGAGATCGTCGTGAACTCCGCATTTGCGACTGAAAATGGTGACACCGACCTGATCGTCATCTTTGATGGCATGCTTCGAAGTGCCCGAGATGAAGGGCCAGATTTCGTAACTGCAATACTCGCCGAAGACTTCGATCAGGATGGGCTCAACGATGTTCTGGTCGAACGTTCAAGCGTCATGAACTTCCAGCTGAATCAAGGATTGAACCAGGACGATCTGTGGATCGGTTTCGATCAAAGCACAGTCACAGTGGAAGTGAATGCGAATATGGCCAAATCAAAGACAATCACTGCCGACTTCAATTTTGACGGATGGCCAGATCTTGCCTACACGAACTACGATCCTATCGGATTCCCGGACGACGAAGGCACGCTGATCATTCAGATCAATCAACGACAGGATGACAAGGGTAATTGGCTTGGCTTTCAGCAGTTGGAGGGACCACAGGTTGATTTTCGTGCCAGCTCAATCGCAACGTTTTCGACCAACCATGGTCATACCGACATTCTGGTGGGAAGCTTCAGCTCGCAGTTCGGCACGATCGTCAGGTACGGCAACATGGGATTGACCGAAGATGAAACGTGGCAAGGCTTTCAAGTCATTGATCGTATCTTCAATTATCGCCAATTCCCAAACCATGACGAATGGGGACCGGGAATTCATGACCTTGTGGCCGTGGATCTGAACAACGACGGCCTAAACGACATCGCACTCGTTGCAGACGATGACTTGGAAGACGGTCGCGGGCTCTCCACCATTATACGTGTCCAACCCCACAGCCAGGACTGCAACGCAAACCAGATTGCTGATGACTGCGAAACCGAGAGCGATATCAATGGAAACCTTGTTCCGGATTCTTGTGAACCGGACTGCAACAAGAACAACCTACCCGACTCGTATGATATTGACATCGACACGTCGACTGATTGCAACCACAATGATATCCCCGACGAATGCGACATCGCAGACGCCACGAGCGAAGACTGTGATGAGAATCAGCTACCGGACGAATGCGAATACTCGTTCTCGGAAGTGAATGACTGCAATGCCAATGACATACTGGATGCTTGTGACTTTATCGCCGGCAACATCGAAGATTGCAACGAGAATCAACAAGATGACACGTGCGAGCCACTTGGGTTGCTGAGTTTCGACGAATGGGTTGATGGCAGTCAGTTCGGTGCAACGGAGACAATCCTACGAGTCAGCGCGCCTTACCCCCAAGGCTATTTGGTGTCTGATTTCTACTCCGAAGAAGCTGCCGTCATGCACATCACACCCGATGGCCGGACGCTGACACCGTTTGCCAGTCAACCGCAATACGCTGTATCGATTGAGCACGTACCGGCTGCATTCGACCCGCTCGGCGGGCGAGTGTACGCTGCGCGTCAGGTACAATCGCCCACCATCTTCGCCATCAATCCAGACGGAAGCCTGGAACCACGCTTTGACATGAGCACGCACTTCAACGCAGTCATCGGCTTGACCTATATCGAAGAAGGACGAGGAACGCCCTTCGACAACCATCTTCTCGTATCAGGGCAGGGTAACGAACACCCCGGCCTGGTCGTCGCACTAAGCGCCAACGGGGACCGCCAGGTTGTTGCCACGCCCCCAAGTCAGTTGTGGACTTGTACCCTGGCACCGGATGGATTTGGCAGTCATGGTGGAAAGCTGTTCGTCGGTGCCGAAAGCAGACGCGACATTTACGCCATTGATCTTGAGACGTCCGACGTTGAACTCTTTCGTACGATCGACTTCTTCCCAGGCACGATCGACGGCATGCGCATGCTGGCATTCTCCCCCGTTGGCTGGGCCAAGTTCATCAATCGGCGCTTCATTGATCAGCGCGTTCTGGTTGCCGGCTACACCGCACCTCATGTGTTTGGGCAGCCCCCCAGTGGATTGATGATCTTTGATCAGGAAGGATTCCTTGTTCAATGGATTTCCAAGACACCGGATGGCCAGACATTCGACCCACGTGGAATCCTCTTCGAAGAAGGCCGACTGCTTGTCGCCGACATCCGCGGTGGGATCTTTGAAGTCGCCATCGACCATCGAGACTGCGACGCAGACCTACAGCCGGATGACTGCGCAATTGCCACCGATCAAAGCCTGGACAGAAACAACAATGGACGCATCGATGTCTGCGAGAACTTGGGCGATGTTGACGGCGACGGCCGATCACGCCTTAGCGACTGGTCCATATTGCAATCCTGTTTTGGAGACTCGAGAGTTGAACTGCTTTCACCCTGTTCACTGGTAGACATGAACCGCGACAGAGAAATCAGCGATGCCGACCATATCATCTGGTGGCGAAGCATCGACAGGGCGCAGTAAAGTGAGCCGTTGCGATAGAACGCGCATTGGGAAACCGTGAATTCACTGAATGAAGGCAAAGACCCTCATTCTAATCCCCCGGGCAATGACCACTTGTTGAACAAGTACCAACGAAACCGCTGAGGCGACTCCGATACACGTACGACCAGTACTTTCAGTCCAAGACCGCGTATGAGCGTGAATCAAGATCCAGTGAGATGCGGCCACACGTCGAAGTTCGATGATCGCACCAACGTCTCACGGCCAGTACGCACTTTCCCTTCGAGCCATCGAATGTTTTTTCAAGAAACCTCCAGATACGCGTAATGAACCAGCCAAACGCACGGTAACCGCTATAGCGACCGGTCTGCGGCAGCAAGTGTGCTCCCGGAATCTGCCGGTGCGAAAGTTAAGGAGCGTCTGCCGTGAAAGTGAATCAAGTGAGATTGAGTGTCAGCCTTGCCGTCATTATGGGACTCTTCACCCTGAGTCGAGCATCGGCTCAGGATTGCAACAACAACGGGATCTCTGATGCCACCGAGCTCGCCTATCCGCGAAAAGTCTACTCACCGACATTCAGTGGTGGCGTGAAACGATACGATCGCGACGGATCAAACGAAGAAATCATCGTTCCCAACACATTCAGTATGCTGCAGGCGATCGATGTCGCACCCGATTCGCTCTGCTGGGGATTCTCCATGGCCATACCGACGTCACTCTATTGCGCCTCCCTGGAAGGCGACGATGACATCGCAATGTCGATACCCTTCGGCATCGTACAAGCCATCGCGATCGATCCTGTCGACGGCTGGGTTTACTACGGCATCAACAACGCTCTCCGCCGCATTCAATTGGATGGCACCGGCGACGAGCTACTCGATTCGGGGAGCATCATCACCGGACTCGCAGTCGATAGCTTCAATCGTAACCTGTATTGGTCAACGCAAGGATCCGGAGTCATTCGCCGCCGCAACCTGGCCACCGACTTTGCATTCGACTTCTACGACACGGGTCTGCAACCACAATCGATAGACGTGGATCCGACATCAGGTCGTCTCTATTTTTCCGAATCCACAACGGAGACCATCAACTGGGTAGATCTAACTGGTCAAGGAGCCATCACGACCGTCTTGAGTCAGGTCCCCGTCGCGTCCAAAGTCCGTGTGGACTCCGGCGAAGGGAACATCTACTGGCTTGACGGGGTTAACTTGCTTCGAGCCGACCTTGATGGTGCAAATGCCGAAACCCTGTTCGCAACGGAGACCGGATTTGATTTTGCATTGCTGGATCCACCGAACGATTGCCAACCGGACGGCGTCCCGGATATATGCCAGGTTCAGGGGAACGATTGTGATCAGAACGGCATTCCCGACGCCTGCGACCCCGATCCCGATAACAACAACGTGGTCGATGCCTGCGAGACCGACTGCAATGGAAACGGCGTTGGCGACGGAGCCGATATTGCAGCTGGGACCGCACCTGACTGCAATAACAACGGCATCATCGACGGTTGTGAATCCGCGGGAGTGATCTTCTGGGCGGATCGGACAGCGCAGCTGATCTACAGATCCAACATTGACGTCTCCAACCCTTCACCGATCGTCAACTACAACGGCAACGGTTCGCGCGGAATCACAGTCGACGAAGAGAACGGCTACATCTACTGGATCGATGACTCAGACGATCAGTTGCATCGCGCAAGATTGAACGGTGCCAATCCGGAAACGGTGCTGAACATCGAACCCGGTGGCTATGATATCGCGCTCGACAAGACAAACCAGAAGATCTACCTGACCACAAATGAAACGGTAACACGTGCCGATCTTGACGGCGCCAACGCCGAGGTCGTCATCTCATCAACGGGAAATCCGCGCGGCGTCGCTATCGATCCGGTCGCAGGCAAAATCTACTGGAGTGAAGGGACTGCGGATCAGATTCTGCGGGCCGATCTCGATGGAAGCAACACGGAAGTTCTCCTGGACAATGGCACATTGCAAAGTCCGCGCGGCCTGGCATTGGATCTCGATACACAGAAACTCTATTGGACGGATATTCAACTTGACGTCGTCGGTCGAGCGAATCTCGACGGAACCGGGGTGGAGATTCTCTCGACAATTCAAGCCGTGAAGGACATTTCCCTCGATCTTGTCTCTGAAAAATGGTACGCGTCTTCTGCAACATCAACCGGCATCTTCCAGGCCAATCTGGACGGTACGGGATTGATCGAGTTCGCATGTTGCCACAACGCACACGTTACCGTCATTCCCCCATTCGCCGATTGCAACAGTAACGGCGCACCCGATGAATGTGATGCCGATTGTGACGCCGATGGCATTCCGAATGAATGCGCGATCGACGCCGGTGAAGTGGATTGTGACAGCAACCTGATCCCTGACACTTGCGAACTCAGCCAGACTCCCCTGATTGTCTGGACAGAGAATTTTCCTGGCGGTGTCTATCAATCCTCGATCGAGAACTTCAATCCCCAACCATTTCCAATCGACAACAGCGATGACATCAGTAGCGTTGCGATTGACCCACGCGATAACACGATCTACTTCTCGGATTCGTCGACGAGGTCCATCGTTCGCACCCAACTTGATGGATCAGATCCGACGGTCATTCTCTCCACCGGGGATGATCCGTCACCAACATCGCTCACACTCGACCTCTCTCAGGATAAAATATACTGGCGTAACAACAGTGGCGACGCGAACATTCAACGCGCCAACCTCGATGGCAGCAACGTCGAGCTCTTTGTAGAAAACGATGGCTTCGAACCGAGCCTGGCTGTCGATTCTGTCAACGGCTTCGTCTTTTGGGCAAGAGAGCCGTCGGGCGACTCCGTTGGCGAGATTTTCCGTTCATCGGTATTCGGCGGCCCAGAGGAGCAGATACTCTCCGGCCTCGACAGCCCCACCAGTATCAGTGTTGATTCTCTGAATCAAAAACTCTACTGGGTCGAAAGTGGTCCACAGACCGACGCCATTCGACGCGCCAACCTCGACGGAACGAACGTGGAAGATGTCATCGCGTCCGACAACCCCATCAATCTCAGGGTTGACGCTCCCAATCAATGGATCTACTTCACCGACATCGACGCGCGAGAAGTCAGGCGCGTACGCCCAGACGGTTCAGACCTGGAGACGCTTGGCGATACCGTCGGCGCCGGCTTCAGGCTCGATATCATCACTCCGCCACCGGATTGCAATGTCAACGCCGTACCGGATGCATGCGACATCGATGCGGGAACCGAACAAGACATAGACATGAACGGCGTCCCGGATGTCTGCGAACCCGCAGCCATTTCCGCCGCTCTTGCCGATGATCGCTTCGACGTGACCGGCGCGGACTTCCCATGCAATGAAGACAGCGATTGCCTGAATGAGTCAATCTGTAGCGATGGCCGTTGCTACGTACCGACGCAGCGATTCCTCTCCCTTCGACGCAACCCGGACAACGATGGGATTGTGCACCGCATCCGCGTCAGCCTCGATGGCGATCCCCCTGTCGTGCTGGGATACGCGGGACAGGAAGTCATTCGTACGGTGTCAGGGCCGGGGCCAGCCCAGTATCTCTGGACCGAAATCGTGCCGTTTGAGGAGTCGACGGCAGCGGATTGGAATGCACTGATGACCGCGGATGGTGAGGGATACATGTTGATTGGCGATTGCGAGGTGTCCCCCGATCAGCATTACGTCATCGAGCTGATCGCCGACGGTGACGATCCGGGCAACGCGCTAAACTACTCGGCACCGCTGGCACTTCCGACCTCGCAGTTTGGAGACGCAACCGGTGGTGACGCGGTCGCTACACCACCCAACGGCATCTCCAACCTGGTCGATGTGTTCGCCTCGGTACTCGCGTTCCAAAGCGCTCAGGGTGGCCCGAAGCACTGGTTTGATCTGGATCCACTGACCGGTGCGCCGAATCTCAGCTGGAATCTGGCCGACGCCTTCGCTTACGTGCTCGCATTCCAACAGGTACCGTACCTGGGCCCCGATCCGCTGGATTGCCCCTAGTCGGAGCGACGCACGTAGGTTTTCGAAAGACCAGCCATAGGACACCCGTCGCAGCGATGGCACGGGTGTCCTTTATTATCCAACGGTGTCACGTATGATCTGTCGTTGCTGAATTCGCCAAGCCACAGCAGAAGTGGATGGTGGGCACGGCAGAGGGCCATCGCGCGTGGAAACCAACGAGCTGACACCAGACCATCAGGAAGACCGCAACGCACGCCGCAGCCGCGCGTGCCTGTGGTTCCTCTTGATCATAGCCGGTGGCTGCCTGCTGTTAACGGTGTTCCGCTTGCTGTTGCAGGAGTTTGGATTTGTCCTGGCTGCCTGGCAATCCAACGCCGCCTATGAGATTCTCGTGTTCACACTGATTCAATGTACGATCTACATCACATTGATTCGCATCAGTCAGACCGGTGGGTTACGATCCGACCGAGCACCGAGGTTGATCCTCGCCGTTGTGCCGCTCTTGCTCTGGCTCAATGCTGATCGCATGCTCACGCTCGACTTTCGCGCTCGCACGAAACCCGACGACGACCTGCTGCAAACCCATCCCACAAGACTCTGGACGCATCGAGCGAACGCGGTCTCTTCACGCCATGAACAGATCTACCGCACGAACTCAATGGGGCATCGGGGACCGGAACTCATGGCAAACACGCCCGCCAACCACAAACGCATTGTCGTGCTAGGCGATTCTATCGCCTTCGGTCTCTATCTTGCAGAAAGCGAAACATACACTTCACAGCTGACCGATTTGAGTGCCATGCATTGTCCCGACACCTCCATTGAGTGGATCAATGTATCGGTTCGCGGCTACTCGCCATTTCAACAGCTGGACATGTTGCGTGAGCAGTTCGAGATGCTGCAACCGGACATGGTCATCCAGACGATCTGCCTCAACGACATCAATTTCAAGTTCACGCTCGTCACCTATGGTGGCTTGATGACCTATGTCGCTGAACGCCACGATCCGTCTGTGTTCGAGGTTCTCGGCACGTATCGTGTACTGAAACGGCTGGCAGCCAGGTTCATCGCTCCATCCCCCGAGGCGTTGGAAGCGGAGGCCGACCGGTACAGTCTTGATCGCCTGATTGAAGAACCGGAATCGGAAGACATGCGCAACGCGTGGGACGTAACACGCAAGAACCTGCTTGAAACCGTGGCGTTTGCGAGAGAACGAAACGTCCCGATCGCCATGGTGGTTTTTCCGATTGCGCGGCAGATTGGATCCCCTGTTGAAGCGGACCGAACACCTCAAGCGCGTCTCAGGTCACTTTGCAACGAGACCGGGACGCCGATGCTGGACCTGCTCCCCGGCTACGAAGCGCTGGCCGAGCGGAAGGCGGTGCCTGGCATTTTCCTGTTACCGGATACGATCCATCCGACGGCCGAGGCCATGAGGGAATCAGCGGTCCTCACATTCGCATTCCTCCGCGAGACACTTTTGAGTGAGGTGTGCGGGGCGACGTACGACAATGGTGACGCAGGTGTTGATTGATGAATCGCGGGAAAATGCGCAGAACATCGCATCCACTCTTGTAGACGATGTATGATCACTGACGGCCTCCTTATTTTATCATCTCGCCATTGCCCCTTGAGGGCAGGTGTTTCTTTCTCATAGAGACGGAACCAACATGATGCGTCAACTCACACAGGCAAAGTGGATCATGATGATGTTGACAGCACTCGGTCTGATCGGGGGTTGCCAGCCGACGTCACGAGTCCACGTCGGAGCCTTCCGTACCTGGGGTGAAATGCGCGAAGTCATGCGTGACGGCCGTACGCAACCACGTATTCGCCTCACTGAAATCGCAAAAGCGAACGTGTTTGGCCTGGGAGCCCTGGCAGGCTTAGCCGGTGAGGTCACAATCCATGAAGGGCAGATCTGGGTATCACAAGTGCGCGAAGGAAGGGTGCATACGGAGATTCGTCACGACCCGGAAGATCACGCAACTCTGCTTGCCGCGTTCTCCATGGACCAGTGGCGGAACGTTGAACTCAACGCTGAAATGACGCTCAGCGAACTCGAAGACTTCATTGCCGAAGCGAGGTCTTTGAACGGATACGCGCCAGATATGACCATGCCGTTCATGCTGGTCGGCACGTTTGAGGCAGATGTTCACGTGGTGAATGGGGCTTGCCCACATGCTGATGCATCGGCGCCGGCCTATCGGTTCAAGATCGCGGGTGATCATGCCACCGCCGTAGGCTACTTTGTAGAGAATGCGGAAGGGCGCCTCACGCATCATGGCGCCCGAACGCATATTCACGCCTTCGTGACAGACCCGTCCAGGCAGATGGGACACGTCGACGCGATAACAGTCCGGCCACCAGCGACACTGCTCATTCCTTACGAGTAGATGCCACGTCGCATTCGGGAACCCGAAGAGGAACTAGCGACGCCGACTGCGATCGATTCATCACGTGCGACGGGATATCGACTCGGGAGCGACTTGAGTGAGCCCAATGCACGGACCAACCGACGATACCAGGCTTCGATTGTCAGATGGGATGCGCCTTCACTACTGAGATACGAAAGGTGCTGTTCAAGCGCCGTCCTGAATGCGTCCGCAGAGACTACTTCATACGTCATGACTCAAGCGAGATATTGTACTTCGCCGCAATTTCGCGCATCGCGTCATCGAATGGTACAGCTCGGCCATTTTTGACGTCGTCAAGTCCGCGCCGGATCGCGGCAATATCGTCTGCGAATTTCGCTTTCTCTTCCATATCAGAGTAAACGCTCGGGCTCAGAAGAACGCCGGCTGTCTGACCTTGTTCGGTGATGAACATCGGACGGCCAGTCTCCCGCACGTGGCGAAGGTCGGCTTTCAAGTTGGCCTGTAGCTCTGTCGACGTACGAATGTCGGTTGTTTGCATCGTGCTCTCCTCGATGATTGCCCCTGATCAATACTATCAGCATCGCTTGGAGGAAATTCAAGAAGATTCTATCGATTGCATACCAGCACGCACTGAATCCCCTTACATTCCCCGGTTCTTCCCAGACTTGCACCTACAAGCCAAGGAGCGTCTTGTCGTTGGGTGTCCAGCAGTTGTTGGGTGTCCAGCAGTTGGTGCGCACCTCTGGTGAAGAGCGATTGGTAATGAGATTCGACATCATTGTCGTCACATTGTCATTACCATAGAATAGCATCGCAGTTCCATATTCAATTCTCTACGATCCACGGCAGGTTGCTTGCCTTCGATCTATTGATCTTTCAATTCTTCAAGAAATCCAAAGTCGCGGCTGAGAATTCGATTTTCATTGATACATTACACGTACTACTCGGTTGTTCGTTGCGGAGGAGATAAAATGGCCCCGTCGGTATCCCTGCTTTTCTCACTCAAAGGCCACATTGGCCGCGCAACGTTTGGCGTGACTGCGTCAGTGCTATTCATCGGAAAGCTGATCGTCGACTTTGCTATCTTGGAGCTCGTGTTCAAAGAACACTGGACTCCCGATCAGTACTTCAGCTTTGCCCCCCTCAAGCCTGAAACCCTGCCTTCTCTGGCCGCACTTGTACTTGTATCGACCCCTTTTGCGTGGATGGGCATAGCCCTCTGTGTAAAGCGGCTACGATCTGCGGGGATCCCAATCTGGACGTCCATTGTCTTCTTCGTGCCCATGTTCAAATTTATCATGTTTGCCATTCTCTTGGTGATACCTGCGAAGAAGTCAGCCGCCAATGACGATGATCCGATCCCTACTGCCGAACCGGCATCGATCATCCTCACCAACGTCTACGTTGGTGCCGCCGTGGCCATCGGCACTTCTGCGTTTCTCGGTCTACTTTTGTCAATATTCAGTGTTTATGCTGCTCGCTCATATGGTGCCGGGCTCTTTCTTGCCTTGCCGTTTGGGCTGAGCCTTATGGCTACCTTACTCTTCAACAGCGGCGCACGCCGACCACATACAACGAGTTTAGCAGTCGGCATTGCCAGCCCTTTCATGGTGCTTTCTCTACTATTTGCCTTGGGTATTGAAGGCGCCATCTGCCTGATAATGGCCCTCCCGCTATG
>JBMYUM010000121.1:0-10285 GCA_049605375.1 Phycisphaerae bacterium
TGTCGAAGCGGCAGTGATGGAGCGCTGGGACACCTACCTCAGCGAGAACGAATCGCAAATCAAGCCGCTGATCAATGAATACCTGGAACTCAAGATGCATCTCGAGCCGCCTCCCAAAGAGGAAATTCAAGATTGGGCCAGCCGCGCGCTTCCGGTATTTGGCTCACTTCGATCGCAGTTGGAAGAAGGTGTCGACGATCTCCGCGACATCGCCGATCCCGATCAACGAGTCAAAATCGACATGCAGAGCATGATGCTGCAAGGCGCATTGAATATGACACAGGGGCAACTTGAACTCTGGGAGGAAGGCAAATTCGTCCCTGAAGATTTCATCGAACCCACCGCCGCCGAACGCCGCGCTCAACGTGCGGAATGGCGTAAGAAACGCGAAGCCGAACGAGAAGCAAAGGCACTGGCAGATGCGCAAGCTGACGCGGCCAAGGCTGAACAAGCGGCGGCAGAGCAACAGGACACGCCCAAGGACTATATCGCCGAAGAAATGACGCTGTGGGAGCGCTACGTTGCCGACTTCGTGAAGCAATACACGCTCGATGAGGGACAGCGAAGCAGCGCCTGGTCCGTTTTACAGGAATTGCAGGGACGAGCACGACGTTACCGAAGTTTGCGCCGCAACGAGCTGGCTCGACTTGAGGAAGTGCTTGCGACGCCGGCTGCCATCGATCGGACAACGGATGTCGAGGATCGCATTCGGGATCTCTATGGTCCTGTCGATGAGATGTTCACCGAACTAAAAAACCGAATCGAACGCATTCCGACACCACGCCAACGCGCGGACGCCGAACAACGCGCGGCCGACGAAGCCGAGCGGAAAGAAACGGAATCCCAGAAACCGCCCGAGAAGAGCGAAACCTCGCAATCCGACGAATCAGGCACCGAGCCGGAGTAACGGCAGCAGCGAGGGCAGATCAGGAATGACGTGATCGGCCTCCGCAGCATAGTCGGGTAGCGGCTCCTCCGTCGTCAACAGGGCCGTTGTCGAACCCGCTCGGTTTCCCGCCTGAATGTCATACTTGTAGTCGCCGATCATCCACGTTCGACCAGGATCGACTGAAAGCGATTCGCAGATCGACAAGATTCCGTCGGGTGCCGGCTTGATGGCACAATCTTCGCGCGCACGAAGTTCCGCCACCTCGACACCAAACTTCTCCATCACCGATGAAACGTGCGCACGGGCGTTTCGCGTCAAAATCGCGGTGGGAATGCCGGATGCGGTAATGGCATCAAGCACCCGTAAAGCCGAATCCTGGAGTTCAGCCTCTTCCGCAGCTCGACGTTCATGATTTTCAATAATGGAAAAAGCGTGCTGGCGAAACGCGTCGTCCTTGTGCTCCAGGGCTTCCAAAATAGGGCCCGGCTCAAGCCCGATTTCTTCCCGAATCACATCGAAATCGAGAACCGGAACGGTCAGCGTGCCGTCAAAATCGAAGATGACGGCCTCGACACCCTCCGCAGTCATATCACCCATCGTGCATCCCTGTCACAGCTGGAATCAGGCTCAATTCTCGAGGAACAAACCACGCATGAGAAACTACGACCGACGATTGTCTGAACGCACCCGAACCCGTAAGGCCGCCTTCCGTTTATCTGCCTGATTCACGGCCAGTGAAATTCCAACGATCATTAACAATGCCATGACGGTGACACCCCAGGTACTCACAGCCGGAATCGGCGCCGACGAGCCACCGTTGCTGTAAACGTCAACCACATCGACGATCTCATCGATCAACGCCAGGTCCAGGTCGCGATCGTTGTCGATATCAAGCATCAAGGCACACGACGAATTGCTGGGCGCAGGAAATTCTCGATCAAAGGTGAAGGCGCCGTTGCCATCGTTGAGGTACATGACCCAATCGCCGCTGAAACAGGACACAACCCAATCCAGATCCTGATCACCGTCAAGGTCACCAAGGTCGGTCGCCAAGGGGAAACCGTCAGTCGGCGACGTTACCGGCGCCCCCAGCTGCCCCATGCCGTTGCCCAGCAGAATCGACCCCGTGTTTGAATTGCTGTTGGCGGTTGCCACATCTTCGTTGCCGTCACCATTCACATCGCCCAGAACGAGCATCCATGTCAATCCCCCTGTGCTCCCGGTAAACGAATTTGTAAAGGTGCCGTCACCATCATTGGTGAGAACGGCAATCTGAGAGGACGCGCGACTACTCACAACAAGATCCAGCAAACCGTCGTTGTTCATATCACCGGCAGCCAACGCCCATTCGTTGGAGATGCCGGCATCGATGAACGCCGGTGCACCGAAGACGCCATTTCCGTCGTTGAGCATGATCGAAAGCGAACCCGCACCACCGGAGTTGGTGTTCACCACATCAAGGTCACCGTCACCATCAACATCCAAGACAGCGATGCCACGCGGTGTTGATCCCACCGTAATCTGCTGCTGCGGCGAGAATGATCCATCACCCTGCCCAAGCAAAATCGAGACGTTGTTTACGTCGATGTTGGCTACGCAAATATCTGCATTTCCGTCACGATCAAAGTCGGTCGGATCCGACGGACTTGCACGCTGCCCCACCGCAGCCGGCGGCTCCACCATCGTTTCGAACTTTCCAGAACCATCGGCTCGATTCAGGAAGACACGCAGGTCTGCCGTATCTTCGTTGACCATGGTCAGGTCCAACCACTGATCGTTGTTCATGTCGGTGCCGATGCCGCCATAGGGTCGCGACCCATCAAGTGTCGGGAACGTCTGTATCAACTCGAAATCAAGGTTCGCCGGTTCGGACCGTGTCCAGAACTGAAAGGTAAATCCGCCGGGACGAATCGCTGAACCATCCATCCCCCGCAATTCATTGGACAACAGCACCATGACGTTCTCACCCGCGCTGAATGTAAGATCCGGATCG
The DNA here is from genome assembly GCA_049605375.1 of Phycisphaerae bacterium. Taxonomy (GTDB): domain Bacteria; phylum Planctomycetota; class Phycisphaerae; order UBA1845; family UBA1845; genus JADFOB01. The sequence continues at coordinate 2,883 of JBMYUM010000121.1, forward strand.
AGAACAATGGTGGTATCACCGTTCTCCAACGAAATCGAACCCTGGACCGTTCCACTCCAGCGTCCGAAGGCCCAGAAGGATTGAAGCGGGAGGACCGTTGCAGGATCGACCGGACGATCAAAGGTGACGCGAATGGACGAATCCAACGTCGCGCCAATGGAACGGGGCGCGGGATCAACGCTGACGACTTCAAGCGTTCCACCGGAAGCCAGCGCCAGCGGCGCGATTCCAGCAGACAGAATGCCAATGCATGCCATGCCTATCAGCTTTCCCATAGCGATTACCTTTCCCATATGTGAAATCACAGGCCCCATTTGATACCGGTCAGCCGCGGCATCGTCGCAATCAGCACCGATGCCGGCGAACGAGCCCAGACGGGCGTTTACCCAGAAGGGAGTTTGCCCAAACGTGAACTTGCCCAGAAATAAACTGGTCCAGAAGCCGTCGTTATAATCCGGAAATCCGCCCCATTCGTATCCAACACTCGATGCTATCGGATCAATGACGTGAATGCCAGCTAAAAGAACGGTACGACGTAGTCGTTTGGGGCTGACGCGTTCGCATTTGATCCGACATCACGTCTCCAAGCCGGCATGGATGACCGACAATGAATCGACCGACCGGGTTGCTGCGGGCCCACTGATTTTCATACAATGCACGTGAAGACTCGCAGACATATCTGCCCACACGTCTGCGACGTCTTTTGAGCCATCGATTGGGGGAAATACCTTGGGCATGCGACGCACTTGGATCATCACCATGCTGGCTTGCGCTGCGCTCTTATCGGCACAGCGACTGCCGGCCAACCAACCGCTTGAGCCACGGGAGCACGCAGGCCTCGCTGCGCGAACCCCCTATCCCAAGCCCGCGACTTCACGCGTCCTTGCAACTGTTCATGAACCGCACGCGATCTACGTTAAGTTCACCGATGATGCTGGTGTCACAACGCAAGACGGAAAACTCGCCAATCAGCAGCGCCCCGACGTTGCCGCATTGCTTCAACGTTGCAGGTCGGCGCAAACTGGCCGATGGACGCCGTTCCATCGTATTGATCCAACAGCGCTCGCAACGTTCAGGGATAAGGCGCAACAACGGGAACATAAAGTCATGCCGGACCTCGCGCAGGAATTCCGCCTGACGCTACCAGCGGAAGATGATGTCGCCTCTGTCCTGGACACCCTCAACAACCTCGCACTGGTCGAGGTTGCGTTGCCGATTCCCCGGCCCGTTGCCGCCACCGTGCCGCCGGATCTACAGCCCAATCAGGGTTATCTGGAGCCTTCGACGAGCGGAATCAATGCTCCGTGCATGTGGATGCTGCCAGGTGGAACCGGGACGTTGGTGAAGATCGCCGACATTGAGTACAGCTGGAATGCGAACCACGGTGACTTACCTGTGGTCACACTGCTGGGACCGCCGCCGGTCGATCCGTTTCTCGATAACAACCACGGAACAGCCGTTCTTGGTGAGCTGGTCGGCATCCCGGACGGCACCGGCGTGACCGGCGGTTCCCATGACAGTCAGGCATACTTTATCGCGGCCAACACCCTCGGCGGCTACAACGTCGCGAGCGCCATTACGACAGCGTTGACAACGCTCACCGCAGGTGACGTCATTGTTATTGAACAACAGACCGCCGGCCCGAACTTCAAGGGCAACGGGCAAGACGGCCTCGTACCATCCGAGTGGTTCTTCCCGGTCTACAACGCTGTCACCACGGCTGTCGGTAATGGGGTCATCGTCGTAGCGGCCGCGGGCAACGGCGCCGAAGATCTCGATGCTCCGGAATATAACTCCGGCCATGCACCGTTCGCGCCCGGCAACTATTCTGGCGCCATTATCGTTGGTGCCGGAGGTTCGCCCTCCAGTCTCAGTGGCGACCGTGCACGCCTGGCCTTTTCGAACTACGGATCGCGCATTGATCTCCAAGGCTGGGGAGAATCTGTCACGACAACCGGTTACGGTGATGCCTATGACACCGAAGGCGTCGACCTGTATTTCACGAATGAATTCGGTGGCACGTCCAGCGCAACCCCGATCGTTGCAGCCGCATGCGCAACTGTTCAATCCGCTTATAAGAATGCGACGGGCAGCGTTCTTTCTCCGTCCGCACTTCGGACGGCACTGGTCTCTACCGGTTCACCGCAACTTCCGGGAACGTTCCCGGCGTTGCAGAATATCGGCCCAAGGCCGGATGCATCTCGCGCGATTGTTCAGCTCATTCCAACGCTGGACCCCAACGGGAATCAGATTCCCGATTTGTGTGAAGGACTGCCCGTTGGCTGCACCGGCTATTGCGGTGAAGAGTCTCCGGACGGCTGCTTCTGTGATGCTGCCTGTCCCATGTTCGACGATTGCTGTGAAGATCGGTGCCTCGCTTGCCCTGCTTCCAGCGGATGCTGCGGCAACGGCATATGCGAAGCGATGGAATCCTGTGAAGACTGCCCCGACGACTGTGGCGTATGCGGCTGCGCCGGATATTGCGGCACACAATCGCCGTCAGGATGTCACTGCGACGACGAGTGCCTGTCTCGCGGCGATTGCTGCCCCGATGTGTGCGACGCGTGTCCTTCGACGATCGGTTGTTGCGGAGACGGCCTGTGCGATTCGATGAATGAGAATTGCAGCACCTGCCCTGCCGATTGCGGAATATGCGGATGTACAGACTTTTGCGGGATGTTGTCTCCCGACGGGTGCTATTGTGATGAAGGCTGCATAGACTTCGGAGACTGCTGCGACGATGTATGCGATGCATGCCCGGACAATGGGTTCTGCTGCTTGTCTCCGGACGAGCCGGCTGCCCCTTCGCCGGACAATGGCGCAGCCAACGTACAAACCACGATCACGTTGACCTTGACCAGTGAAGCCTCGTCAAAGCAAGCCCCACCCGGTGGCGCATCCGCGCGCAACGCAGAAACATCCAACGGTTGCCCAACCACGTATGCCTTTCTGCTCGGCCAATCTCCCGAATCCATGATACCGGTCTGCGAAGATTTACCGTTGCCCAGTTGTAGCGTGTCCGATTTGCCTGAGGGGCAGCTCCACTATTGGCAGATCGTCGCGGAGAACTGCTGCGGCATGACAGCCGGCCCCATTTGGCATTTTCGGACGGCCTGTGCCCTGCAGGCCGTGCTGCCTGAGCATTGCAGTGTAGATTCCCGACAACCACATACGCCTGCAAACCCGTCGATTCGGTTCGGATGGGAATTGGTTGAGGTCGCTCTCGCATGCGACGCTGGAGGAAGTACGGCCGATGACTTCGAGGTTTCATCCGAGACGGCGCCGCAACCGACTATCGAGGCCCTGACCATTGATGGAACGGTGATCGCCATCACGCTGGAAGAGGCCATAGCTCCTGGTGGATGGACGTGTATTGAGAATGCTGTGGGCTCCCGTGCATGTGTCGGTTATCTGCCGGGTGATGTTGATGGAAACCGCAGCGTCGACGGGATGGACATAGCCGCAATGATCGCAGCATTGAATCAATCGCCATCCCGCGTTGATGAACAGGTCGATATGGATCGAAACGCTGTTCAGGAGCCGGAAGATCTCCTTCGTTTGATCGACATTCTCAACGGCGGTGAGACCCTGCAGGCGTGGATGGGGCGTTCCATTGGCTCCTGCCCCGACGTGCCGTAAGTAGCAACTCTGCTGATCTGCGTTTCAGCAATCAAGTCGCCGGATCATCCGCATGTCGCATCGTTCGCTCAATTCGGCATCGGTGACAACCTGAAACCCGCTCAACTTGTATAGCGCGATGGCGCTATTGAGGCACGATGCCGTTTCCAATTCGATCCACGCAAATCCACTCCGGTTTGCGATATCGATCGCCCTATCAACGAGCTTCCGACCCAAGCCGCGTCCCCGAATCGATGCATCAAAGTACATTTTTCGCAACTCGCACCCACGTTGACCAACTGAATCGGCACGATTGGTCTGCGTCGGCAACGGATGCAATCCGTAACATCCGACCAACGCCCCCGCCTGATCCTCTAGCAGCTCGAATCGGCCGCCATCGCGGAAGTACCATCGATCGATGTCGAACAGATCCTGGTCCACACCTTCATGAGACGCACGCAACCCGAACTCTTCGAGTACAGAAAACACTAACGAGCGAATGTTCGGCTCGTCTTTCTGAACAGCCGAGCGGAGGCGATAGGCCGCACCGTATCTGTCGATAATCGTCGAAGTGGAAAGTTCGTGGTTCATGATCACCGATCCCGTCTTTATGATGAGAGTTGAGATTGTCGCCTCTCTATTGTTTCTGGCGAAGGAAGGCTGCGATTAAACTGCGACTTTACCGCAGCCGCGGCTCACTTCACGTGTAATGAAACTGCGGCGGAAGATAGCGGCAAAAAGCGGGTATCGACATCAAGCGGTTGAAAGGTTCGGTATCGGTTGCGGCCATACTGAAATGCGAGGTAGACGCGACGAAAACGTTGTTCCCAGCCGTGACCGCCTTGCGGCACGCGTCTTGTCGAGGCTGGCAAACTGGGCGATCGATCGCCTGATGCCGATACACGTGTACCCGGATCGTAACAGGTCCGGTAGTTGTTGCGGATTCCGCTTGGCCTGGTCTACGCCAGGCGTTACAGTTCGCCCTCGCTTGGGCGAGACGCAATGACGTTTGCCATTGGGATGCCGTCCTTGGGATGCTGGCCTTGGGATATACGTGTCCTGCATGGCGTTGGGTCCAACTGGGGCGTTTACCAGTTTGGCGGATCTTTTCTGAACCAGGTTGGACGGCTCTTGGGCAATTGGGCTGTCCGACACCGGACGAACGGAAGCACCTATGATTCGCATCCCTTCGAAACATCGACGTTTGATTCGCCAGGCTCGTTTCGCGGTATTGTTATCCCCCGTTTGGTTGGTCACCGGCTGTTTTTCAACGCCGACTGGTGATGCCTCGACCGCCCGCGCGATCGCTTCCGATATTTGTACACCCGAAGATGCAGCAGAGTTGCTTTCCCGCCAGGTTCTGGAACTGGTGAATCTGGAACGCGCCGCAGCCAACATGGGTCTGCAGCCGGTCACACTTGATCTGACGTTGACCGAGATTGCGGATGACTACGCGTGCCGGATGATCGAGATCGGTTTCTTTGATCACGTCGATCCCGTCACCGGACACGGACCCGGCGATCGGGCTATCGCAGGCAAGTACCGCTACTACGCCGTAGGAGAGAATCTGGCAGCGGGTCCGATTGCCGCCGCCGAGGTTCTCGACCTGTGGATGGAAAGCGACACCCACCGCGAGATCATTCTCGATCCACAGTGGACAGAAATGGGACTGGCCGTCAAACTCGGTGGAGAGTACGGGACGTGCTGGGTCCAGATGTTTGGTACGCCGGCCGACGATTACTAGCAACCAACACCATTGATAGCGGGCGTCAGGCAGCGTTTCTGTGACGTGCCTTCGCTCGATGCGGCGTCGCCACCATGAATCAATCAGACAACACGCTTTTCGGTCCATCCAATCCCAAGAACGGTCGCGGACAAGTGACCGTGGTCACCGGTCAGGTCGGCCTCGACAAGAAAGCCTATCTCGAACACGTTCAGCGCATCGCAGCGGAGAACGGCATTGAGGTGCAGCTCTTCAATATCGGGGAGCGCATGTATGACGAAGCACCCGACGTTGCACCCGGACGAATTCTCGATCTCCCTCGACAGCGTCTCGCCGCGTTGCGACGCAGTGTGTTCAAAGATGTGTTGAATGCCGCGAACAGTGGCGTCAACGTGATTGTGAATACGCATGCAACGTTCCGCTGGAAGCACGGTCTGTTTCTGGCTTACGACTTTCAGCAGATGCAGGAATTGAATGCGGACCTGTACGTATCCCTCGTTGACAATCTGGATGCAGTGCACGAACGCCTCGAACGCGATCATGAAATCGAACACAGCCTGAAAGACATCCTCGTCTGGCGCGAAGAGGAAATGGTTGTCACCGAAGCCATGGCCGAGGCGATCTCCGGGTTCGGACGTGCCTACGTCTTCTCGCGAGGCAATCCGGAACTGACGGCGCAGTCACTCTACCGGCTGATGTTCGAGCCGCATCGAAAGCGAATTTATCCGTCGTTCCCCATGACGCACGTGTTGGATCAGCCTGACATTCTCCGGTTGATCGATCAGTTCCGCGAGACTCTCGCCGAACACTTCATCACCTTTGATCCCGCCGACGTCGACGAAAAGCAAATGCTGTATGAAGCAGGTGAGGCGATCAAGAACGGTAAGTCCGACGTCACACTCCACGTTCACGGACGTGACATTGTGTTGCCGGTTCACGAGGTGACACAAGTTGCCCATGACATTGATGCTCAGATCTATGCCCGCGATTTCCAGATGATTGACCAGTCGGACATGATTGTGTCGTTCATCCCGACGGCCAAAGACGGTCGTCCGGCGCTCTCCTCCGGTGTTGAACGAGAATTGCAGCACGCGTTCGAGGGCACCAAGGATGTTTACGTCATCTGGACACCCAAGACGGAACCGTCTCCTTTCGTAACCGAGACGGCGACGCGAGTCTTCTCGTCAGTCAAAGATTTGTTTCTATTCTTCCAGGAACAGGGGCTGGTCAAAGACGTTCAACTTCCGCTGGCGTGACCACGGCCTGTCGATTGCTGGAACGGAATACAGCGTGCCACAAGAGCGACCCAGCCGCGAGCGACTCTTTACGATCAGGGAAGAGACGAACATCAACGTCGAATCTCTCGACGAGGGCATTCGCGACATCTTCCGTCATCTGCTCGACCAAATCGATGTCGAATTACAGAAACGGGGGCTCGACCATGATGATGTCGAGCACGAACGCTATTTGATGTGCCAGCTCGAATCCAACGAGCCCTTCCAGGTTCCAGCCGACATGGCAGATCTGCCCCGACTGGCGTCGCGAATTCGGAACGCGGCCACTCCGTCGCCGGGTCCGGCTTCGCAATTGATGATTGTCGCCGCCGAAGTCGCGGTCTGGCGAGATGAGTGGCAGTTTTATCCGGGTTAGCCTGGTCAAGTTGATGACAAACCTGATCACACCATCATAATCACAGGAAGATGGTCGTCGACGCCTGACGACACTTGATTTCACCGGCGAAGCGTGCAGGCAGATCGGCCTCGCGCCTTTCTGGCAGGTCTGGACTGAACGCGAACCATGCTGATCGATCAAGCAGAAATTTATGTACGCGGCGGCAAGGGCGGAGACGGTTGTCTCAGTTTTCGTCGCGAGAAGTTTGTCGCCAAGGGCGGTCCCGATGGAGGCGACGGCGGTGACGGCGGCAGTGTTTTCGCGGAAGCCGCTCCGAATGTTGAAACGCTGCTGGATTTCGCCGGCCGCCATCACTGGCGGGCTGGCAACGGCCAACCAGGCATGGGCAAGAAAATGTACGGCAAAGCCGGCAAAGATCTCGTGCTGGAAC
>JBMYUM010000122.1:0-10268 GCA_049605375.1 Phycisphaerae bacterium
CATCACCGTTTCGATTGTAGCGCCCGAACGTCAAAACACCCGTCGGGCAACTCTGTACACACGCGGAACAACGGACGCATTCCGGGTCGGCCATCGGCGCCCCCTTGTTGGCAAAGTTCATGATGTCGATGCCCTGGTGACAAACGGATGTACACACATTGCACGAGATGCACTTTGACTTCTCTGCAAAGATGCGGAACTGCGTGAACCGGGCAAAGATATGCATGAGCGCCGCCAGCGGGCACATGAATCGACACCAGACACGACCACTGAACCAGAAGTAACATGCGACACCGAGGATGCCGGCCATGAGCAGATCAACCGACCACTGGTAGTTCACAAACGGCAACTTCTTGTACAGATAGTGATAGGTCGGCGTGAGGAAACTACCGGGCGCCATCCAGCTCCCAATGCGGAGAAACAGAATGACGAACGCGAAGGCAAGTACGAACTGCCCCACCATGTTCATCTTGTTCCAGAATGGACCGTGCGGCATCTTGTGACGATGGGCATCGCCCAACGTTTCCGCCAGCGCACCGCACGAGCAGATCCAACCGCAGTAGGCTCCTTTTCCCCAACGGTAGATGATCAATGGAATGATCACAAATGTCTGCACAAACCCGACAATGAGCCAGCCGGCCATGGGCTGTTCAGTAATGACATTGTAGATAAAAAGCGGCCAGGCCAGCACAAGCCCATAGGCCCGCCAGTATGAACCGTTGGGGAAGAACTCGTTACCGATCCAACCACCGATACCCGACTCAAACCAACCGTTCCGTCCCATCCAGGGCAGGATGATCTCCGGGAGTATGAACAACGGAATCGTCTGAATGGCGATCAGGACAACCGTCTGCAGTGTGACGTATGGGGTCTTGCGTCGGCGAATCCTCTTGATCCCGAAGACAAAGACCAGCACGCAGTAAGCCAACGTATAGTAAAACGACGGCTGACCCATCGATTGCCGCAGCGTGTACATCACGTGCGTCTCGGTCGTCGAGGACCACGCAACCCATCCCCCCATCGCGTCGAAAAAGGAACCGATGTTGAATGGAAACCAGCCGCGTTGGAGAAACCAGCGGTAGATGGGCAGTTCGGATGCGTCTTTCTTCCAATGGTAAAGAAAGATGCAGAAAAGAAAGAAGAGTGAAAAGCTGATGTACGTACCCGCGCGCCATTCCCCACGGATCGGCACACCGGCACGTCGGAAGAAATCCAACGGCGGTTCGCGGCCGATCATGGAAAACACAACGTCATTGGGAAGGGTCTCTTCGCGACCATCTGAATGGCGAAGTGTCACGTCGCTGTCGCGAATCGTCCCCACCTGCGTCGACATGGCAAGGCAGATCGTCCCCTCGCCTCGATGTTCGCACAAATTCGGCGTAAACGAGGTCGTCACTCGTTCAGACGTCGGCTCGTCGACACCAACATCAGCCGCCGGATTCGCTTTCAGCAACTCCAGTTTTTCGACATTCTCAGGTTTCGGCCTGGAGAATGAATCTTTGCGATAACTGTGGGTGACTTTCGCACCAGCCAACGCCAGCGCAATCGAAGCTTCGATCGCGGAGTCACCACCGCCGACAACAAGCACTTCCTTGCCTCGATACTCTTTCGGATCATGAAGGCGGTTGTAGACCTTATCGAGATCTTCACCTTCAACACCAAGCTTTCGGAAGTTCCCACTTCGACCGATGGCAACGATCACACGGCGCGCCTTGAACGTCCGATCGCCAGCTTGCAAATGGAAGATCTTCCCTTTTCGCTCCACCAACTCAATTCGTTGCGGAATCGGTTCAACACCGGCTGCGACGCGCTGTTGCTCCAACTCTTCGACAAGATCTTCCTTGATGTCGGCAGATAGCGTGAGATCTCCCGCCGGCGTCATATCCGTCGGGTACACATAGATCGGTTTCTGCTTCGGGAAATTGACGATCGTCGAAAAGGACTGGGTCGCCTCAAAGACCTCAAACCTGAGGTTTCGATTCTTCGCTTCAATCGCACCCGCGATACCGGCCACCCCGCCACCGACAATGACAAGATCCAGCACATCGTCGGACGCGGAAGCCGCGTTCCCTTTTTCCAACTCCAGGGCCACCGCAGCAACAGCCTTCGCACCGGAGTCGGCCGCAAACTTGAGAAGAGGAATGCCCGTGAGGTCTCCAACGACACGCAGTCCGGGAACCGCAGTCGTACCATCTTCGTTAACTTCTGGAAGCTTCTCGACGGTTCCGGCGGGCCAACCAAGATGAAGCCAGTTGGCATACCGCGCTAGTGCATTGATGATCATCTATCCCTACCTGTGCTACGTAGCCGCCCGAAGACATCAACGAACGCCGCCGTCTCATCATGTGGACTTGGTGTTGGTTGCGCCAATCGCATTCCGGAATCACCGACCTACAGATGCAGGATGCCGTGAGTGCGTCACAAGAAATCCCCGACACGCCGATACCATCGGCGGTCTTCGTCAGGATAACCCAACCCGACCTCTGCCCGAAGGGTACTCCACCACAGGAATTGCAGTAACGGGGTTTCTATTCCAGCAATGATTGCCTGCGCATAGGTAGGTCGCTGCGCAGCATGCGTCGTCACAACATTTGATCGAAATGAACGTTCATCGGGCAGCGCGCGTGGCGACTACCCGGACCGGACGCCGGAAAGGTAGACCAGAACGGCCACAAACGCGGCGATGATGACAATCGCAATCCATATGGCGCGAATTCCACCGACGCGCGGCGGATCATCCAGATTCTGCTCACGACGCTTGGCGTTGGCATGCCCCAGGGCCGATGAAAGCGCTTGAAGGTTTGAATTACGCGGACCGGCTACGGCTGGTTCCGCCGGCGGCGTGTACGTGGGTGCAATACCGGCCGGTGCTGCATTCGAAAGCACACCGCCGCCCTCGTTTGTCGGCGCGACGGCAACCCGGGGACCAGTTGGTGCCGCGGCGCCATCCGCCCATTCAAGGTAAGCCAGGCAACGCTGGCAATGAAGATCGTTGGAGCCAACGTCGCAGTGACACTTCCAGCACTTACCGAAGTGACGGCAAATACCCGGCGTTTCCACCGCGAAACGCCATTGGAAGTCGGTCGCAGGCCCACGAATGATCGAAGTTTCCGTCAACACGCCGCGGTTGATCTGTCGAACGATTCGCTCCAATGACACACCCGGGAACGGTCGCAAATGCTCCAGCACATACCACGGACCGGCATGTGCCTTCATCTTCTCCATCATGCCGTCACTCAAGTCCTGACCGCAGTGGTCGCATTGGCGTTGATCACGCATGACCAGCAATCCACATGAAACGCACGGCTTCGCCTGGCCGTGCCAGTTTTCGCTCGCAAGCTGGCTGAGTGGACCAATACCACGCCGCGCGGCAATCTCCAGGGGGTGATCCCCCATCGGGATACCTTCGTAGGTTGCATCGGTGTTCACCGGCACCGGATTGTCCATGGAAGAAGGATTGGTCATGCTGACTGCTGGCTGGGTGCCCCGTAAGAAGATGCGAAATCGTTGGTCAATGCACGCAATGTGCTATCCCCGATTCTAGGAAGCGAAAAAGCCCGAGACAAGAATGGCCGATCACTGGTCATCGTGCGCCGCGAACCACGCCGCACGATCGCCCCACAGGCATCATGCGCATAACGTTCGCATTGATAAAATCTTGCAATGGCGATCATGGTCGTTCGTACACAGATGAAGACGTCAAACGAATGGTCACGGTTTCGCCTTCCAATATGGTGACCTGCTGCAGTGTACCATCCGTCAGATCAACCGCGGAAACGCCCGTCAACGACCCGGATGCGCGGTACGTTGCCGTGAGCTGGGCCGTCTGACGCCAGCCCGATACGTCTTCCACACACGTCAAACATGACTGTGTCGCGGTCGAAACGCAAATGTGGCCCGCGGATGTGTCACCCAGGCCACCAACGCCGATAGGAACGGAACCCGACGGACAATCTCCCCGCGAATCGGTCTGGAGCTGCAGAAGTTCGGCGCCCACACTATCGAGCACGGTTTGGGCATTTTCCGGCGTCGCGGCATCAGAATCATCAGCGACGATACCCAGACAGCCGTCCAGCACTTCAAACCTGCCGGGCTCGCCGATCAACGTCCCCTCATCATCCACGAGGTATTCGACGACATCGTCCGGCACCGACGCCAACTCACCCCCGAGCAGACCCACCAGGCCAAGCACTTCACCCAAGCCACCTTGCGTACCCGCCGATTCAACGGTGAGACTTGTCGTCACCCGAACGACTCCGCCGGATGGTACATTCACAACCGACTGGGGTTCACAGTTGATGGATGCGTCATCAAGCAGGCCATCCGCCAACAGGTTACCGATCTCGCTCAGATCAAGGTTGGCAAGACTCTGGCTGAGCGCATCGCATGATACAAGCACGCTGCCGACGCCCATCAACAGGCTCAGCCGGACTGCGGTTGATTCTCTCTTCGCTCGCTTTGGCTGCATGCGTCCACTCACTGATACGGTCGAATAAGATCTGGATACCGAACTCACGCGTGATTCCCGAGAGGAACGCATCGTCCTGCAACGGGCTCATCAGCGCTATTCTCACGTCACCAAGTGACCCGTCAAATGAATCCCATTCCAAGCACGACGGAATGCGGTCGGCCGATCTGATCAGCCGACGCCAGATCCGACCGTGATTCGATAAACGCACTGGAACGAACCATCAAGCAGGTGATGAGTTCTCTCGACGGAATAGGAGGCTCCCAAAGCGGATTGAAACGTCGCCAGCTCCGCTCCGCACAAACCGACGCATGCCTTCGCCGCGTCACAGATCGGACAGTGCTGCTCAATCAAGAGCCACCCCGCGCCGTCCTCGCGGACCTCGGCCATGTATCCTTCCCGCGTACGGATAGCCGCCAATGCTCTGACGCGCGCCGCTGGATCATCACCTGCGGCAGCCAACTCCTGCTGGTACGCCACGGCCTGCCGGCGACCGCGTTCCTGGATCACCTTCTGAAGCATGTCTTCGCCAGCGGTCGCGCGGATCGCATCAATCAGCGCGACCGTCAGCTCTCCGTGCGTATCGGGAAACTGCTTTTGTCCTGTGTCGGTTAGGCGCCAGATGGACGCCGGTCGTCCCCTGCCAGTCGGTGGCCGGGTACTGGACTCCACCCACCCTTCCGCCTCCAGGATCGTAAGGTGTTGCCGCACACCGACTTCCGTCAATCGCGACTCCTGTGCCAGCTCGGCCGATGTCGCCTGACCGCGTTTCTTAATGATTTCCAGCAGCTTGCGTTTCGGCTTCATCATCACATCTTATCACAAAATCATATTAACGATATTTTTTATTTGCCTAATTCAATACGGCTATTATATTTATTTTGATGTGTTTTTATTTTTTAAATAGCCAGAGGAGACCACACCATGTTTCTTGAGCACGTCAACCTGACTGTAAAGAACCTCGACAGGTCCATTCAGTTTTATAGGGAAGTCTTTGACTTCGACGTCCGTTGGAAAGGTAAGACGAACAACGGCAAGCCGGCCGCTCACGTCGGTGACGATCGATGCTACATTGCGTTGTTCGAATCGGAATCGGATCGCTCGGGAGAGACCATCGACTATGGGCGTCCGGGTATGAATCACTTTGGCTTCGTGGTGGATGATCTGGATGCCGCGATTGCCAGGCTCCGTCGAGCGGGTGGGCAACCGCACGCCGAAATGGACTACGAACCCGGTCGGCGATGCTATTTCCTCGACCCGGATGGTATTGAAGTTGAACTGGTGGCGTATTAGCTTGTGAGTGATCGATCGACGCTCTTCGGCATCGGAACCGCCGATGATCGTAATCCTGAGCGCGAACGCAGCCAGCAATAGATGGGGGCATCCATGTTCAATCGTGTTTCTTGCAGCGTCATCGCTGCGGCCATGACCGCTACGACCTTGTTCATGGCCGCCCAAACGGCCACGGCACAAACAACCGAACCAAAAGCGGATCTGCAAGCGTTGCCTGCCTCTTTCCTGGAGATGTTTCTCGAGCTGCCACCGGGGCTGTCAAAGCGGACCTACTTTGAGCTGATCACCGAAACGGGCGATATCGGTTTTTCTGACATGATCTTGCGATCCGTCGCCGACGAGAAGACCGGCACGCGCTATGACTATGAACACAGCATGGCCTTTCGTTCCGACGACGGCACACGAGTCGAAGCCGTCGTCACGGCGGAGCTATCGACGAAGTTCCGTCCCAGACTCGTGGTCACCAAGCAGACCGTCACGCGCCCGAACGGGGAGGTTTCGACCAATACCATCAAGACAACGTTCTCGAACTCACGGATGGTTATTGATAATCCGCGAAACACCGATGAACCGCACCGCGTCGTCAATATCCCGAACAACACCCCCGTGCTGGCGGGCCTCGACGCCGCCGTTGAGCTGGCGCAATTCGATCGTCAGCGCAGTTTTATTTTAGCGGAAGCCAACCCGACCGCCGGCCGCTTGGACGCTTTCATGGGTGGCGCTTCACCTCGTGATGGCGGCGGACTTGTCGTTGACGTTAAGCGTTTGCGGGGCGGTGCCATTTACCGCATCGAACTGGACGAGGAAGGCAAGCTTCTTCGCTGGGACAACATTCAGTCAAAGTTCTCCATCAAGCGTTGCAGCAAAGAGCGGTTCGAGATCGTTAAGACCAAGGTCTTTCAGTAGAGCCATCTGGGGCTCCTATTCCGGCACGTGTGTGGCGCCTTCCATGGCGCCCCGCTTCTCCAATTCAGCCAGTGCCCTCGTCGAATCACGAAGCAAGCCAAGTCGCAAGCCAACGGCCGCACCGCAACAGGTCAGCACGAGAACGCATCCCAACAAGACGTAGATGTTGGCAACGGCGTATGTGTTGGGACCAACGGGAAGCGGAATTGGCAACGCCAGCCAGATCCATAACAGCGTGATCGGCAGTAACCGCCGGTACCAGACACGACGCGCAGGAAGTAGAAGCGTAAAGAACCAGATCGGCGCCAGCGTTCCATAATCCCAGGGCAAATAAGGACTGCGCTGTTGTGCGAGTATCAACAGGATAATCCAGACCGCCGCCTCGCGCACGCGGCATCGACGCGCCCAGTTCGTGGTTCCGCCCTGGCATCCGGGATCCGGCGGACGCGAGCCGCATATGACTGCCACAAACACAGCCCCCAGTGTAAAGCTCCAATTGCTGAATGAAGCCCACCAAAGACGATTCTCAATGGTGGCACCCAATTCATCCAATTTGAACGGAAGACCGTAAGCCGACATGTTGACGGCAATCGGCCGCGGCCGTGCACGTGCAAATTCAAAGGCATCGGCATTGGCGATACGTGGAAGTTGGTACGACAGGAAGGCCTCGATCGGATGGGCGCCGAAGACCAACAGGGTAATGATGGACAGAACCGCGATGGTGCCGAACGTCCAGATGATGGCTTCCCATCGGCGTCGCAGAAGCAGGTAGATCAGCAGCAAGGCAGGAAAAATCTTGCAGAGAACGGCCACGGCAAGCAGCAGCCCTCCCAAGCGTTGCTTTCCCGTTTCAATACAAAGCATGCCGAGCATTGCGAGCGCGATCACGAGTACATGGACATTGCCGTACTGCAACGCGATCAGGACATTCGGCGCCAGGAATGGCAGTAAGCAAGTTGCTGCTTCCAATGACAGCCAGTTCCCGCCGCACCAGCGGCCGACCGCGAGCAGTGCGAAAGCCAGCGCGCCGACGTTCAGGCAGAACCAGACACCACGAACGGTGAAAAAGTCGGAGGTGAAAAGCAGAATCGAGCGTGGAATCAGCAGGAACTGTGGCGGATACTGAAAGCGATCGATGGTTAGCTGATCGCCGATCTGAATATGATGGCGGGTCGGTTCCTGCGTGTCGCGATAATAGCGTTGGTCATAGAGGTTGGATACGTCGCGTACCGCCAGGTCGGCGGCAACCACGTAGGCCGTCAGGCAGTTGTGCCGAGCTGTCGAGAATCGATGAAAACCTGCTTCTTCGTCATCTGCGGGTCGCCGCGTTTCCAGCGCAAAAGCGGACTCCGAAACATCAAACATGAATCGGCCCAGTGCCCCGACACGAACCATCGCGGCAACGGCGACCACAACAAACAGCAATATGGTCAGGATCCGCATGGTACGCGACTCAAGACTTCATCGTTACGTGCTGGACTTACGCGATCAAAACGCAGATAACATGGCACCGCGTTGAACCGCGTTTTGCGCGGATCGACGAAACGTAATGTCAGAACACACTATACCCTTCTCATCCGAAAGACACGAGGTCAAGATGAACGAGGCCTATACGAAACTACTGGAACGGATCAAGAACTGCGGCCGATTCGGTGCCATCAGCGCACTGCTCGACTGGGATCAGGAAGTTCATATGCCATCAGCCGGCGTGGCCGCCCGGGCCGAACTTCTCGCGATGACCGCAGGCCTCGCTCACGAAGAACTGGTTCATGACAAAACCGAAAGGCTTCTGGATACGGCCACCGCCGCTGATGATGATTTTGCGGCGCAGACAATTCTTCGCGAATGGCGTCGCCATTTCGATCGCGCACGGCGCATTCCGACTGATCTCGTCAAGGAAATCGCACAGGCATCATCGATGGCGAAAGACGCCTGGTCGCGCGCGCGGGAGGCTTCAGATTTCTCGGTATTCTCAGAGCTTCTGACGAAACTGATCGAATTGAAGAAGCAGTCGGCCGAGCACATCGGGTATGAAACCGAACCGTACGATGCACTCATGGATGAGTTCGAACAGGGTGCACGCGCAGCCGACATCGAGGCTCTTTTCAACGAACTGGGTGAAGCAACCGCATCCCTGTTGAAGAGGCTCATGGACGCTGCCAATAAGCCGGACGCATCCATCCTTTCGCGGCACTATCCGAAAGAGCAGCAAGCGATCCTTTCCCGTGAGCTGGCTGAGGCCATCGGCTTCGACTTCCACGCCGGCCGCGACGATGTCTCTGTGCATCCATTCTGCACGACCATCGGCGGCCCGAGTGACGTGCGCATCACAACACGCTTCCAGGAAGATTTCTTCTCGGCCGCCATATTCGGCACACTCCACGAGGCCGGACACGGATTGTACGAGCAGGGCTTACCCGCTGACCATCGTTATACACCGATGGCGGAAGCGGTTTCGTTGGGTATTCACGAATCGCAGTCTCGCATGTGGGAGAACATGGTCGGTCGCAGTCGTGCCTTCTGGGACTGCCACTACGATCGTGCAAAGTCGCTGTTCCCGGAAGCGCTGCATGACGTGCCTCTTGATACGTTCTATGGCGCAATCAACACGGTCAGCCCCTCCATGATCCGTGTGGAAGCGGATGAATTGACGTACAACCTTCATATTGTCGTCCGCTTCGAATTGGAACGAGGCCTGTTCACCGGTAAGTATCAGCCGGCCGACATTCCAGCAGCCTGGAATGAGATCTTCACACGTTTGCTCGGCATTACACCGACCAACGATGCGGAAGGATGCCTGCAGGACATTCACTGGTCGATGGGTGCCTTCGGATATTTCCCGACATACGCACTGGGCAATCTTTACGCAGCTCAGTTCTACGCGAAAGCCAATGAAGATATTCCGCAGATGGAGGACAACATCCGCAACAACAATCACACGCCGCTGCGCGACTGGCTCCGTGAGAATATTCACCAGCACGGCCAACGGTATCGCGCACACGAATTGGTCGAGCGTGTCACCGGGAAGTCACTCTCGATTGAGCCGTTCATGAACTACGTGTCCGGGAAATACGGAGCGGTCTACGGCTTGTAGGCCGTCTGAAACACCCTCTCGAATAATTAACCAAGCAACAGGACGGGGCAGGATTGGAATTCCGCCGGTGAGAAGTGAACGCGTAGATGTTTGAATCATACACCCTGCAGATTCTGCTGTTCGTCGCTCCGTTTCTACTGTTGTGGAAGCATGTCGTAGGGACCTACCGAAAGCTAGCCTTTTCTGAGTATGTCGCTCCTACGAGAATCTCGAGAGACACACTCGACGCGCATCGTTGCGGAGCGTTCGCGGCAGAACAGGTTCAGTTGATGTCGACAATTGACTTCGAACCCGCCGGTTTCTTCGAGAACGAAGGAATGATCACCGGCGTATTTCGAAACTACGAAGAAGGAGCGTCAATCTTCGTACACAAGGTAAGCTGGATTGTATTCCGAGGACAACGTCGCGACATTCAAAAGCCACCCTACTACAGTTTATCGACGGATCTTCAGAGTGGTCATACCGTTACAACCGGCGCATACGCCGCAGGACTTGTGCTCCCCCCCT
>JBMYUM010000123.1:0-5121 GCA_049605375.1 Phycisphaerae bacterium
TTGGATACATCGGCGGGTATCATGATTGACATCTCGCCCGCCAGCTATGGCAACAGCCCGTTGGGAACCGACGACGGTACGGGATACGACGTCAACCCGGCGACGGGCGAACCGTACGAGCCGCAGTTTGCGAATCGCGGTGACTTTACACGTTTGCTGTCCGAGTTCTGGGCCGATGGTCCGGAATCGGAAACGCCTCCCGGGCACTGGAACACGCTCGCAAACGATCTCTCCTACGATCCATCATTTGAGCGACGCCTCTTTGGCACCGGGGATCAACTCGACCCGCTGGCCTGGGACGTCCACCTTTATCTTGCACTGAATGGTGCGTTACACGACGCGGCCATCGTGGCGTGGGAGCTCAAACGGAACTACGTAACCGCAAGACCCATCACGCTGATTCGAACGCTGGGTGCGCGCGGCCAGAGCTCCGACCCGGACGGCCCGTCGTTTGATCCGGAAGGCCTGCCGCTGGTTGATGGCATGATTGAACTCATTACAGAAGAATCGTCGGCGCCCGGTGAACGGCACGCCCATCTTCAGCGTTACGTCGGCGAGTTGGCCGTGTTCTCATGGCGCGGTGAACCGGGCGACAGGGAGAACGAAGTTGGCGGAATCGCCTGGATCCGTGCGGTCGAGTGGATTCCATATCAGCGCCGCACGTTCGTGACGCCGGCTTTCCCCGGTTTTGTCTCCGGCCACAGTACCTTCAGTCGCAGCGCCGCCGAGGTGCTGACGCAGATCACCGGAAGCCCGTACTTCCCGGGTGGTCTTGGGGGATACACACTTGATCCGGGCTGGCTGGTGTTTGAGAACGGACCGACGGAAACCGTTCGCCTCGAATGGGCTACGTACTATGACGCTTCCGACCAGGCGGGACAATCGCGACTCTGGGGCGGTATTCACGTACGACAGGATGACTACGTCGGCCGGGAAGTCGGTGCCGACGTTGGCGACCGAGCGGTCGAGGCTGCGAGGACGTTCTTCGGAAACTGACGCCTTTCATGAAGGGCAATTGAGGACACCACAGTCCTCATTGATCCGAATCAAGAAAGGACACCCATGAATTTTTCGGAATTCGTGGGTGTCCTTTGCTATTGGGGTGTCTTCTTCTATTGGCTCACTTTGCTGAACTGGTATCCGTCCCCGTTCACATCAATCACAACCTCGTCCCCGACTGCGAAACGGCCTTCGAGGATCTTACGGGCCAGCGGATTTTCAATCTGCTGCTGAATCAGCCGCTTGATCGGCCGAGCACCGTAGGATGGATCATATCCGTCCTGCGCCAACTTCCGTCGCGCCGCTTCGGTGACCGTCAGCGTCATGCCCTGTGAAGCCACACGTGCGGCCAGATGATCAATTTGGATCACGGCAACCCGCTCCAACTGATCGCGCGTCAACTGATGGAACACGATCGTCTCATCGATCCGGTTCAGGAACTCAGGCCTGAAATGAGCCTTTAACGTTTCTTTCACCTTCAGTTCGATCTCAAAGTCTGTCGGCGAATCACCGTCTTCCGTCGTATCCACTAGCTGCTGGATATACTCGCTGCCCAGATTACTGGTCATAACGACGATGGTGTTCTTGAAGTCCACCGTGCGACCGTGACCGTCGGTCAGACGACCATCGTCCAGCACCTGCAGCAAGACATTGAACACGTCGCGGTGCGCTTTCTCAATCTCATCGAACAAGATGACACTGTACGGCTTGCGATGAACGGCCTCGGTCAGTACGCCGCCCTGCTCGTATCCGACATACCCTGGCGGCGCGCCGATCATACGTGCAACGCTGTGCTGCTCCATGAATTCGCTCATATCAATACGCACAAACGCTGACTCATCATCGAAAAGGAACTCGGCCAACGCCTTGCACAATTCGGTTTTGCCCACACCAGTCGGCCCCAAGAAAAGGAAAGAACCGACCGGACGTTGCGGATCACCCAATCCTGCTCGGCTGCGACGAACGGCATCGGATACAGCCTGAACAGCTTCTTCCTGTCCGACAACACGGTTGTGCAGTCGTGACTCCATCGTCGAGAGCTTTTCTCGTTCACCTTCGAGCAAACGCGACACCGGCACGCCCGTCCACTTGCTGATCACCTCGGCGATCTCTTCGGACGTCACTTCCTCCCGAAGTATTCCCTGGCCAGATTCATGCATGCGCTGAAAAGCTACCTCCCGATCATTCAGCCTCTGCTCCCACTCGGCCAGCTCGGCATAACGGATACGCGCCGCGCGTTCCAGGTCCCCCTCTCGTTGCGCTTCGTCGAGCTCCGACTGCTTGGTCGCCAACTGCTGCTTGGCTTCCTTGATCGCGAGAATTTGATCCTTTTCGCTCTGCCACTGTGCCGTCAAACCCGTGTTTTTCTCCTGCAGATCTGACAAAGCAGCCTCCAGGACCGATAGCCTCTTCCGACTCGCTTCATCGCTTTCCTTTTTGAGCGCTTCGCGTTCGATCTCCAGCTGCATGATGCGCCGACGAAGCTCGTCCAATTCGCCGGGAAGGGAGTCATTCTCAATCCGCAATCGTGATCCGGCTTCATCGATCAGGTCGATGGCCTTGTCCGGCAGTTTTCGGTCCGGCAGATACCGGTCCGCCAGCGTTGCGGCCGCAACGAGGGCCGCGTCCTGAATTCTCACACCGTGATGCGTGTCATACTTGGGTTTCAGTCCTCGCAGAATGGCGATCGTATCTTCGACCGATGGTTCACGGACGTAGACTGTCTGGAAACGACGTTCGAGAGCTTTGTCTTTCTCAATGTGCTGGCGATACTCATCGAGCGTGGTCGCGCCAATGCATCGAAGTTCTCCACGTGCCAGGGCCGGCTTGAGCAGATTGCCGGCGTCGACCGCCCCTTCTGACTTACCGGCACCGACAACCGTGTGCAGCTCGTCGACGAACAGGATGATCTTGCCTTGCGCATCGATCACCTCTCGTACGACCGCCTTCAGTCGTTCTTCGAACTCACCGCGGTACTTTGCACCGGCGATCAAAGATCCCATATCAAGCGCAACCAGTTGCTTGTCTTTCAGGACCTCCGGCACGTCGCCCGCAAGAATGCGCTGTGCGAGACCCTCGACGATGGCGGTTTTGCCAACACCAGGCTCACCGATAAGAACCGGGTTGTTCTTGGTTCGCCGTGCCAGAACCTGCATGCAACGACGTATCTCGTCGTCCCGCCCAATAACCGGGTCCAGCTTTCCCTCTCGCGCCAGTTGAATCAGGTTCTGCCCGAATCGCTCAAGGGCCTGGTACTGTTCCTCCGCATTCTCCGATTGCGCCCCGGCACTTCCGCGCAGATCGGCGATGGCCTTTCGGAGACCGTCTGGGCTAACGCCCGATACCTGGAGAATGTCCTTCGTATCGCCACCGGCTTCGGTCAAACCGAGGAGAAGATGCTCAGTCGAAACAAACTGGTCCTTCAAGGCAACAGCGGATCGGCGTGCGTGCTCCAGGACGTCACGCATGGACTGTGACGGCATCGTCTGACCACCCGAAACGCGCGGTTGCTTCTCCAGCTCCGACGCGACAATTTCTTTGATTCGCGGTAGATGTGCGCCCGCCTTCTGCAGCAACGGACCGGCCACGCCGTCGTCAGAATCACTCAAAACCATCGCCGCCAACAGGTGGATGGGGGTCACTTCTGCATGTTGTCTGGTCGTCGCCTGACGTTCTGCCTGCTGCAGCGCCTCGCCGGCCTTTACAGTGAATTGATCAGCCATGTATTCAATACCCCCTTTCGGTACTCCAAGCGTGTTGCGAACCGGATATCCATGTAGTCCCGGTGATAGTTCTGAACAAGTGCGTCTCCCGATCGAAAGCCAGAATCCCTTCGCGGACCATGCCGGGAATCAAACCGCCCTGCCTGGAAACGGTGGCAACGAGTCTGCTGTTAAGATTTCGTTGACTGACGTTGGAACGTGCCTTACCGGCAACGAGACAACCGTCGCGGCTACGAGGAATATTCGGTCAGGTTCCGTCGGGACACGACGTGATCTACAGTCAACGTCCGCACATGGAATGGTTGTGACATTGTCGGGTTCAAAGACGCCGGAGCCGGCACTCTTCGACTGTGGTCGAATCGAAGACTGCGGCCCACGGCGCGGTTCAAACGGGCGCAGCGGCTCCCCCGCCGATTAGCCCGCCGAAACTTCGATCTTGCGTGGTCGCGCAGCTTCCGCTTTGGGCAATGTCACCGACAGCACGCCGTGCTCGATTTTTGCCGTAATAGCGTCCGCCTGTATGAGTTCGCTGACCTCAAATCGTCGATAGAAATCACCCACACCGTATTCGCGATGAAGGTATCTCGTGCCCTTGTCCTGACGTGGTGCGACTTTCCCGGTCACCGTCAGAATTCCGTCTTCGAACGTCAGGTCAACATCACCAGCGGCGACGCCGGGCATCTCAACCAGAACGTTGACGTCAGAATCGGATTCCAGAATATCAACTTTCGGCGTGTAGCAGCGTTGCACGTTTTGTTGCCGTGCCTGCACCGCCGTCGATTCGCAGGTGTTGCTCTTCAGTTCAGTCGTCATATCACAATCTCCCATGACTTGGATTCTCTATGATGTGCGACGGATGCATCGCTCAATTGCAACAGACATCCGTCGCGTTTTCTTGCTGCTGGACAACGAATCTCTCACCGGGATTCGTTCGTGCTGTATCTCGAAAGTGTCGACTACCCCTTCACTTCGATTCGCTTCGGGAGTACTTCCTGTGCTTTCGGAAGTGTCACGGTCAAGACACCATCCTTCAGCGTCGCCTTGACGGCTTCCGCGTTGACAGCGACCGGCAATGATACGTTGCGTGTAAACTTGCGTTCAACGCGTTCCCGCGTGGTGTACTTTGCATCTTCCACTTTCCCGACGCTACTTTCACCTTTGATGGTCAACTGGTCACCCTGTACGACCACTTCGACCTGATCAAGCGTCAGTCCGGGAACCTCTGCCTCAACAAAGAGGTTCGTCTCATCCTGCCAGACGTTCAGTGCCGGAAAGCGCTGTGTCCATTGGCCCGGAAAACTATCCGGGAAACCAGCAAAGCCACCGGAAATCAAACGATCCAGCTCGTGTCGGAATTGGTTCATCGGGTTCTGATTGAATCGTTGCAGCATCATGGTGA